>NZ_JBEOXE010000074.1:0-36093 GCF_040296485.1 Streptomyces sp. NPDC002138
CGCTCCGCTCGGCGAGCTCCGCTTCGCGGAGCATGGCCGGCCCGAAGGGCCGGGACCCTAGCCGCTGCGCGGCTAGGAAGGGAGTCCGGCTCGCTGCGCTCGCCGGATGAGGGATGCCTCGCTTCGCTCGGCGGGCTCCGCTTCGCGGAGCAGGTTCTCGCCCTTCGGGCGAGAACTCCTAGGCGCTGCGCGCCTAGGAAGGGAACCGGCTCGCTGCGCTCGCCGGATGGGGGACGCCTCGCTTCGCTCGGCGGGCTCCGCTTCGCGGAGCAGGTTCTCGCCCTTCGGGCGAGAACTCCTAGGCGCTGCGCGCCTAGGAAGGGAACCCGGCTCGCTGCGCTCGCGGGCGGGGGAACGCCTCGCTTCGCTCGGCGGGCTCCGCTTTGCGGAGCACGGCCGGCCCGAAGGGCCGGGATCCTAGACGCTGCGGGTCTAGGAGAGGCATCCGGCTCGCTGCGCTCGCCGGATAAGAGACGCTCCGTTTCACTCCGCGAACGCAGCGAGCCGGAGCAGTCTTGCTCCCGGAGCTTGTGGTTTGCCAGCTTGCTTTGAGGTCGCCTCGCTTCGCTCGGTGAGGGCGCGGAGGCGGGGGGCACGAGGCGCTGCGCGCCTAGTGGAGGGGCCGTTCGCTGCGCTCTCTGGTGCCTTTTGGGGAGGTTTGGGTTTGTGGTGGGGGGTGTTTTGGGTGGTTGGGGGAGTGTTGTTTTGGGTGGAGTGATCGGAGTTGAGAATGGGTGATCGGGTTGTATGACCGTTTGGTGCAGGGGAGTTAACGGCGTTAACGCTATTTGGATGCTTCTGATTCAAAACTGTCTGTGGATAGAAATGGGAACCAGTCAGATTCAGGGCTGTTCTGGACAGTGTGTCCGGCGGGGTCTCAAGATCGACAAGTGCTGAGTGTCCGTCAGGTGATGCGGGTCGGAAGTGCCTTTGGGACGGCGCTGGCTGCTTGTAGCGAAGCGACCACCGGCCTATAGAGGGTACGGAGATGCGTTGCCGCAGGTCAGGCGGGGTGCAGGGGGAAAGATATGTCCCCTCAGGAGGGACATATCTAGGGCGTTGTGTCGCTGCTGGGGGGACAGAGCGACTGCAAAACGTCAGCGCGGCTGACGCTTTTTGGGCTAAAACGTCGGGGGGGCTGACATAATGGGGGAGATACGTCGGTGAACTCCCGATGGGAGCGGTGGGGTTCGTCGGAGGGGCCCAGAGGGGGCTTCGGACGGGGCGTGGCCGAGATGTGTCCCTCCTGGGGGGACGTAAGACACGCCGAACGTCAACGAGCGTGACACTAGTGTCACCCTTGTTGACATACTGCTTTCCGCAGATCAACGAAGTGGAGAGCATCCTCGTGTCATCAGAGCCACAGCGCCGTCGGCCGAGTCCGTCGCGCGCGCCGCGTCCTGATCTGCCCGTTGATGACGCGATCTCGGCGTGGAGTCAGCCGCTGGCGCCCGTCAAGGATCTGGACAGCCTCGCCAAGAGGTACCCGAGCCGGAAGCTGACCCTGGACGGCGAGCGCAAGCCGCTGGAGTTCTACGGGACACAGAGCCAGCCAAACGCGTTCTCGATGGACAGCCTCGAGTTTTTCCTTGTGATCGCGCAGTACTTCAGGGAAGCACTGCCGTTGCGCCTGATCCTGCTGCTCATTGCGTGTCAGCGAGCGGGGGGGCGGATTCCGCTGACCCAGGAGGAGATGGCTACGATCCTGGATGTCAGTCGGACAAAGACGTCGGAGGCGCTCCACACCGTCATGTCTCATGGGATCGTCTTCAAGGTGAGGCGGGGTGTGTATCAGTTCAACCCGCCCTACAGTTACCGAGTAGCCGAGTTCATCCCGGGTACGGAGACGACGGGTGAGTTTGTGAAGGTGGAGCAGTCCAGCACCATCTCGCAGATTCGCGGTGACACGAGCTTGCCGGATCTGGTGCGGTTCCCGTCGCTGGACCACATGCGGCAGGCGATCGAGGAACTGCGGGCCGAACGGGCCAAAGAGCGCGCTGCGCGTCGGCTTAGCCGAGGTCAGCGCAAGGAAGAAGGGACAGCTCAGTGAGCACCTTGCGATTCGCTGCGGTCAACGCCGACGGGCTTCTCTCTGACCTGGACCTCCCGCCCGCGGCCTACCGGGTGCTGCTGAAGCTGCGTTCGCTGAGCGAGCCCGGCGGGCGGATTCTCATCGATCAGGCCTCGATCGCCGGAATGCTCGATCTGAGCCGGCCGAGCGTGAATGCCGCGCTGCGGAGCCTTGAGCTGGCACGGCTGGTGCGGAAGGTCCGCAACGGGGTGTACCAGATCAATCCCATGTTGGCCGGATACAACTCGTTCGAGGACGCGGTGGCGGCCGTGAACGAGATGCCGACGGACGAGCGGTTGGACGCGCGGGGGTATGTCGACAGCTACCACCGGGCGGTGGCGGAGTATCAGGACCAGCTCGCTGAGCAGCGGAAGAAGCGGGCCGCGCAGACGGCCGCGAAGAAGGCTGTCGAGGCGAAGCGGAGGCGGACCCTGCACGCCGTGGGGTGATGCCGGTGGGAGGTTGTCCGTTGAAGAGGCGCCGTGGAGTGGCTGAAGCCGCTCGGTGGCGCCTCTCGGCTTTTTGGGGCCGGGGTGGGTAGTTGGGGGGCTCGGGGGTGGGGATGGGCGCTCAGAGGGGCGCTGGAGGGCCTTGCGGGGGCTTAGGGGGCTGGAGTTGGGCGTCCGTTGTGCGGTGGTCCCGCCCCTGCGGGCCATGTGCCTAGAAGGTGTGTCCCGCCCCTGCAGGTGACGTGCCTAGAAGGTGTGTCCCGCCCCCGCAGGTCACGTGCCTAGAAGTTCCCGCCCCCGCAGGTCACGTGCCTAGAAGTTGAAGTCGATGTAGTCGATGTCGGTGAAGTCGACCAGGAGGCCGGGGGCGCGGGAGCCCTGGTCGCGGAAGTAGACGTCCTGGAGTCCCTGGGCCGTGATGTGGCGGAGTTCGGCTTCGCTGGCGCCGGACTCCTGGGCGGTGAAGAGGCGGGCGGCGTACTCCGGGGGGAGGTGCTGGGTGATGCGGCGCATGCGGCCGTCGTCGGTGGTGCCGGGGGCCGCGGTGAAGCCGAAGCGGGCGCGGGTCTCGACGACCAGGCCGGTGCTCTTCGCGGCCTTGGCGCGGGCGCGCTTGCGGACCAGGGGCTGCCAGCTCTTGCGGACCTCGGCTTCGAGGCGGCCCGCGAGTTCGGGGCGGGGGGTCTTGATCTGGCCCTTCAGGTAGCGCTCCACGGTGCGGGGGGAGATGCCGAGGCGCTGCGCGACCGCTTTGGTCGAGTTCTTTTCGGTTTTGAGCAGGAACTTCATCCGGGCCTGGGGTGACTTCGGGATCGGTCGTGTGAAGTTGTGTTCGTCCGCTTGCGCGAGACTGTCTTCGATGGTGTCGGACATGTTCGTTTATTCTCCGTCGGACGCGGCGTCGTGGCCCTTGATGTGGCGGGCGGGGTTGTGGCCTTCGTCGAGGAGGCCGACGGCCCAGAGGAGGGGCTGGGTGCCCTCGTGCTTGACCATGCCCGGGCTGACGCCGAGACGGAAGCCGCCGGGCAGGGGCTTGCCGTCGGGGGTGCGGGGGAGGAAGTCCAGGGGGCTCGGGCCGTCGGACAGGTACACCGCGCAGTCGGAGAGGACCGCAATGGGGTACAAGTCTGCGGCGGAGGCGAGCTTGCGCATCTTGCGGTGCATGTTCACCCGGGCCGTGGAGATCACGGCCGCGCGGATGTCGGGGCGCCAGGTGGGGCGTTCGAGGGCGGGCCAGGCTTCGCCGGGGCGGTAGCCGGCTCCCTGGGGGCGTTCGCGGAGCTTGCCGATGCCGCCCTTGACCGTGGCCTTGATGGCCGAGAGGACGGCGGCGAGGGCGGGGTCGTTCTGCTTGTGGACCGACATGGCGTGGAGGAACGCCTCGTCGGTGAGGTCCGCCGTGACGCCGAGGTCGGCCATGGTGGCCATGTAGGCGTCGCGCAGGCGGGTGTACCAGGCGTCGAGGTACGAGCCGTTGTCCGGGCGGAGCCAGGCTTCGCTGGGCTGGACCGTATGGCCGAGCTCCTGGGCGTAGGCCAGGGTCGGGGTCGCGTACCAGGCCGGGCCGGTCGGGGGCTTGCCGTGGGGGGTGAAGGGGCTTGGCAGGCGGGGGTCGAGGGGGAGCGTCGAGAGGTCGGCGAGCCAGCAGCCGGGGACCTTCGGGTCGAAGCGGGGGGCCGGGGTGTGGACCGCCGGGCCCAGGCCGACGGTGAGGCGGTTCGCGGCCGCGGCGAAGGCCATGTTGACGTCGATGCCGACCGCGTGGGTGCGGGCGCATTCGGCGTCGGTGAGGAGTTCGGGGTCGCGGATCCAGTCGTACGCCTCTTCGTCGAGGACTTGGTCCGGGGTGCGTTGGTGGGAACGGGGGTGGAGGGCTGCGACGACCGGGTGCTCGTCGGGGGCCTCCGGCGGGGCGGGGTCGACGGGGCGGGTGAGGGAGCCGGGGACGGGGGCCGATTCCCAGAGGTTGGTTTCGGGGTTGCGGGCCGCGCGGGTGGGCGGGCGCAGGGCCGTCATGAGTTCGAGACCGGTGACGGCGGTGGAGCCGCGAGGGGTGAGGACGCGGGTCGCGTAAGTGGTGAGGAGCAGGGCGAGTTCGGGGGCGGGGAGGTCCGCGGTGTGCTCGCCCCAGGCGCGGGGGTCGAGGGCGGCCCAGGGGAGCACGGCGAGCTGGACGCACTGGCGGCCGGTGGTGGGGGAGGCCGGGCGGTAGATGCGGGCCCAGGGGCCGAAGCCGCGGCGGGTCAGCTGCCACTTGCTCTTGGTGAGCTGCCGGACGACGGGGTGGTCGTCGGGGAGGCGCAGGCCCCGGCGGTCCTCGAGGGTGAGGGGGAGGCCGAGGGCCTTGGTCGCCTCGGGGGTGAGGACGAGGAGGGGGTCGCCGTCCTTGCCGTTGCGGTGGAGGCGGGGGGAGCGGAGGTCGGCGTCCTCGCTGAGGGCCCAGGAGATGAGGGTGGGGAGGTCGGTGGCGGCCTTGGGGGGGAGGGGGAGGATCAGGCCGTGGGTGGTGTGGGCCTGGGCCTCGCCGTCCAGGACGGCGAGGGGGGTGTGCGTGGGGGGGACGGGGGAGGGGGTTCGGGGGGTGCGGGTTGTGGGTCGGGTTGTGGGTGCCTTGCGGGCTGGGGTGGTGGGAGGGGCGGGTGTGGGTGTGGGGGTGGGGGTTTGAGGGGGCTCGGCGTTAACGGCGTTAACGGTCGGGGTGGGGTGGGGGGGTGCTGCTGCGGGGGTGGGGGCGGTGTTAACGGCGTTAATGGTCGGCGCCGGGAGTGAAGGGGGTGGGGTGGGGGCGTTAACGGCGTTAACGCCGTTAACGGGGTGGAGGGTGGCCAGGCCGTCCAGGAGGCGGGTGTAGGCCGCGCGCTTGGGGGGGCGGGGTTCCGTGCGGCCCGTTTCCCAGGAGGTCACCGTTTCGCGGCGGACGGACAGGGCCTTGGCGATCTGGTCCTGGCTGAGGCCCGCGGCTTCGCGCAGGCGCTTGCGTTCGTCCGGGTGCGGGAGCGCGTCCTGGGCGGCGGCTTCTTCCAGCAGGGCGTCGACCGCTGCGAAGAGGCTCTCTTGTTCGTCGGGCATGTACCTACCTCCGTAGCGGAGCCTAGTCGAGTCGCACGCTTGAACGCACATGAAACGCACGTGGGGGCGTTAACGGCGTTAACGGCGTTAACGGCATCAGCGCCCCCGGCGTGGGTGCGGACTGCTTCAGATACGTGTCATGAGGAGTTCCGTGACGGCCTTGAGGTCGTCCGGGGTGAGGTGAGCGGTCAGGGCGTCCGCGATCGTTTCCGGGGATTCCGTGGTGATCGTGATGCGTGGAGTGGGGGTGGGCGGTGGGGGTGAGGCGTTAACGCCGTTAACGGTCGGGGGGGTCGGGCGGGTGCGTTGGCGCGGAGGGTTAACGGCGTTAATGGTCTCCTCCGCCGCCGCGGCCTGGGACTCCTGGGGGAGGCGGCCGATCCGGCGGGCGGGCTCCACCTTCAGCTCGCCCGTGTCGACCTTCTCCTGGAGGGTCGGGGTGAGGTTCAGGAGGGTGAGCCGCTGGGAGACCCAGGCGGCCGTCTTGCCGAGGCGCTTGGCCACCTGGGCCTGGGAGCCGTGGACGTCCACCAGCTCCTGGAGGGCGCGGGCCTGGTCCATGGGGGCCACATCGACCCGGTGGACGTTGGCGATCAGGGCCGATTCGAGGATGTCCGCCGCGGAGGTGGAGAGGGCGTCGTTGACGTGGATGTGCATCGTCTTGAGGCCCGCGAGCTGTGCCGCGGCGAGGCGGCGGTTGCCGTCGATGACGACGTACGGGGCGCGGCCCAGGCCGTCGGTCTGGCCCGGGTGGGCCTCCATGAAGGCCATGCGGGTGGCGACGGCGAGGGGCTGGAGCTGGCCGCGGGAGATGAGGGACTGGGCCAGTTCGTCGATTTCCGTGAGGTCTTCGCGGAGGTTGAACGGGTTGTGGGCGAGGGCCTCGATGGGAACCTCGGACGGGGGCACCACACCGGAGGTCGGCGCGCCGGTGGCTTCGGCGATGGCCGCGCGGCGGGAGCTGACCCCGGCCGGCTGGGCGCGGGCGAAGGAGGCCGAGACCCCCAGCTTGTCGGCCTTGCTCATGAGATCTCCCTGGCGAGTGCGCGGAAGGCGACGGCCTGGTCGCCCTTGGGCGCGTAGACGAACAGTGGTTGCTTCACGCGGACAGCTTCGCGCTGTTCCTTGAGGTCCGGGACGATGGCGACGACGCGGGGATCCTTTATGTCCATCCAGGCCTGGAGGGAGGAGGTCGCGATGTAGCCACGGCGGCCGTCGTAGAGGTTGACGACGAGGCCGAGGTAGTCGATGTCGAGGCTGAGGTCGTCGCGGAGGTCGTTGATCTGCGAGGTGAGCAGGTCGTACGCGTCCGCGGAGGAGTCCTCTGCCTGGACGACGATCAGCGCGCCGGAGGCGCCGGGCTGTTCGGTGTCGCGGCGGCGGCCGTAGTAGATGGCCGCGTCCATGCTGAGGCCGAGGCTCGGGGGACAGTCGACGAGGATCACGTCGTAGTCGGACTCGACGGGGGCGAGGGCGCGTTCGAGGGCGGCCTCGCGGGCGCGGACGGTGGAGAGGCGGACGTCCAGGAGGAAGGCGTCCGTACAGGCGGGGAGGATGTGCAGCCGGTCGCCGAAGCGGTCGTCCGCGATGGGGACGATGAGGTCCGAGAGGGGACCCTTGGCTTCGCTCGCCATGTGGCAGGTGAGGCTGTCGCCGCCGATGGGGAGGGGCTGTTGGCCGAGCTGCTTGGTGAGGTGGCCCTGGGGGTCGAAGTCGACGAGCAGGACGCGCATGCCGAGGCCCGGGAGGTCTTCCAGGTCGAACGGCGTGGGGTGTGCCTCGGCCGGGTGCGGGTCCTCTTCCGCCGCGAGGCGGGCCAGCTGGCGGGCGATGCGGACCGGGTGGAGGCTGGCCGGGTCCTCGGCGAGGGCCTCGGCGGTACCGGCGGTGATCGCGGTCTTGCCGACTCCGCCCTTCTGGTTGCACACGATGATGCGGCGGACCACGGAGGGGCGCTTGACCGTGGGGGCCGGGTTCATCTCCAGCCAGAGCTGGACCGATTGCGCGAGCCCCTGGATGAGGGAGACGCCACGGTCCTTGGAGGTGGAGCGGAACGACTCCCACTGCCCGGCGGGCAGCCAGGTGGAGAACGATTCGGCGCCGGAGGTGTCGACGGGGGAGGGGGCGGAAGCGAGGGCGCTCCAGTGGGAGATGCCTTGGTGGACGGCGTCCTGGATGTCCACCCGCAGCTGTGCCGTGCGGATTTTCAACTCCTGGCGCAGCCACGGAGGCAGCTTGGAGACGACCTTCTCTCGGTCGTTCGGAGACGAGGGCGAAGTCATGAGAGGGACTTTACTAACGTTCGGGGGGTGATGTGGGCGCCACGCTTGAGTTTTGCTAACGGACGGGTACCGAGAGGGTCCCGAGGTGGGTGGCGAGGCCGTTCCGGGCATGGCGGTGCCCTGGTGGTGGGCCGGGGAAGGAACGCCGAACGCGACAGGGCGGCCTCGTACACGCCGCGGCGAGCACCCCCGTGGTTCACCACGGCGTGTACGAGGCCGCCCTGGACGCGTCGTCAGCCGACCGGGACCGCCGGGGAGTCCGGGGCCGGGAGGCCGGGTACGGCGCGGAGCCCGGGCGAGGCCGCCGGGTCGAAGAAGGGGATGCGCGGGGTGGGCGTGATGCCCGGGAGGAGGAAGGTCCAGAGGTCGGTGACCCGGGCGTGCAGGTCCTCGCGGGTGGTCCGGACGCGGGAGGTGACCCGCACGTCGGTGAACGAGGCGATGAGGTACGCCGCGAGGTCGTGGGCGTCGAGGTGCGGGAGTACGTCGCCGCGGATCCGGACGGTGGTGCGCAGGGCGTGGGCCATCTGGTGGGACAGGTCGATGGCGGTCTGGAGGCCGGGGCCGGCGACGGCGGGAACGTCCGCGGCGACCTGGAACTGCTCGTCCATCAGGGTGCGGGCGAGGGCTTCCTTGGACGGGAGGTGGAAGTACAGGGCGCCCTTGGTGACACCGGCGTGCTGGACCACGTCGCTGAGGCTGGTCGCGCCGAAGCCGGACCGGTCGAAGGCGATGGCCGCGCCGTCGAGGATCGCCTGGCGGGTGATCTCGGCCCGTTCCTGTCTGGCCCTCGCCACGTGCTGTCTCCTCGGTCGGGTGTGGGGTCGGGTGTGAGCGCGTCAACGGCGTTAACGCCGTTAAGTGGAATGGGTGGGTCCGGTCGTTAACGGCGTTAACGCCGTTAACGCCGCTGACTCAGCGGGTGGTCCAGCCGCCGTCGACCGAGAGGGTGGCGCCGACGACGAAGGAGGAGCGGTCGCTGCAGAGCCAGGCCGCGGATTCGGCGATCTCCTGCGGGGCCGCGATGCGGGGGAGGGGGGCCGACCGGAGCAGGATCTCCTCCATGGCCGGGTTCTCCTTGAGCCAGGCGTCGATCATCTCGCTGCGGGTGGAGCCCGGGGCGATCGCGTTGACCCGGATGCCGTGGGGGGCGTACTCGGCGGCGGCGGCCTTGGTCAGGCCGAGGACCGCGTGCTTCGAGGCGATGTAGGCGGCGGTCACGGGGGTGGCGACCAGACCGGCGGTGCTGCTGTTGTTCACGATGGTGCCGCCTGTGCCGGCGGCGAGCATGGCGCGGATCTCCTGGCGCATGCAGTTCCACACGCCCCGGACGTTGGTGTCCATGACGCTGTCGTAGACGTCCTCGTCGAGGAGGTGCAGGGGCTTGGGCTCGGCGCCGATCCCCGCGTTGTTGAACGCCGCGTCCAGGGAGCCGTGGGCGGACACCGCGGCGGACACCGCACGGGCCACGTCCTCGACGCGGGTCACGTCACCGACGACGTACTGGGCCCGGTGGCCGGCGCCGCGCAGCTCCTCGGTGAGGGCGGCGAGTTCGGGTTCGCGGCGCGCGATCAGGGTCACGGCCGCGCCCTCGCGGCAGAACGTGCGGGCGGCAGCCGCGCCGATGCCCGCGCTGGCGCCTGTGATCAGCGCCGATTTTCCCGCCAGCAGGAGGCTGTTACCCAGTGTCACGGGCGTGACGGTAACACGATGTGATGATGCCCGGAGGGCTTTTACGGAGAGGTGGGCCATGGGGGGAAGCGGTGTTCTCGTCACCGGCGGGGCCGGGTTCGTCGGGCGGCACGTCGTGGAGCGGCTGGCCGGGCGCGGCGGTGTGCGGGTGCTCGCGCACCGGAACGCGGTCGAGGTGCCGGGCGTCGAGGTCGTGTGGGGCGATCTCGCCGGTGGCGGCCTGCGGGGCGTGTGCGACGGCATCGGGACCGTGCTGCACCTCGCCGCGCGGATCGGGGGCGACGAGGCGCAGTGCCGTGCGGTCAACGCGGAAGGGACGCGGGCCCTGTTGGCGGAGGCGGAGCGGGCCGGGGTGCGGCGGATCGTGCAGCTGGGGACGGCGGCGGTCTACCGGGACGGGGCGCACCGGGGCGAGGCCGAGGGGGAGCTGGCGGAGGGCCCGCGGTCGGCGACGAGCGTGACCCGGCTGGAGGGCGAGCGGATGGTCCTGGCCGCGGGCGGGACGGTGCTGCGGCCGCATCTGGTGTTCGGGCGGGGGGACCGGTGGATGGTGCCCGCGCTGGTGGCTCTGATGGCGCGGCTGCCGCACTGGGTGGACGGGGGGCGGGCGCGGATCTCGGTGATCGCCGTGGACGTACTGGCGGATGTGCTCGCGGAGTTCGCGGTGCGGGAGGAGCTGGCGGAACCGGGGCGGGTGCTGCACGCGGCTCATCCCGTGCCGGTGACGGCCCGCGAGCTGGTGGGCACGGTGGCACGGGAGCTGCGGCTTCCGCTGCCCCGGGGCGAGGTGGACCTCGACGGAGCGGTGGGCCTGCTGGGGGCGGCGGACGACCCGTCGGCGCGCAGGCACCTGTCGTTGCTGGCGGTGGACCACTGGTACGGCACCAGGCGGCTCTGGGGGCGGGTGTCGGCGGCTCACGGGCCGCGCTTCGGGGAGGCGTTCGGCCCGTACGGGGACTGGTACCGGCAGGAGCTCAGAGGACGGAGCCGGTGACGGCGGAGCCGGCCAGGGGCTGCTGTGCGGTGACGGAGCCGGTGACGGTGGAGCGGAAGACCGTACGGCCTTCCTGGTGGCCCGTGACGTCGATGACCGAGGGCGTGCGGGGGGTGGCCTCGATCCAGCAGGGCGTGTCCAGTTCGGCGTAGTGGTCGAATTCGGTGGACACCGCGGAGGGGACGAAGCCGTCCTGGGGCCGCAGTCCGCAGGCCGCCTGGCGGGCCGCCTCGACGAGGACCATGCCGGGGTGGTGGTCGTTGGCGTGCTCGAAGAGGATCGGGTGGTCGAGGTCGGGGCTCAGCAGCCAGCGGCCCGCTTCCTCGGTCGGGGCGAGGACCACGTCGAAGGGGAGCAGCCGTCCGGCGGCCGCCGCGGGTATGGGCGTACGCCGCTCCAGGGGCTGGGCCAGGCCGGCGCGGCCGCGGTCGCCGCGCAGGCGGCGGTAGGTGGCGGGGGCGACGCAGGTGAAGCGGGCGGTGCCGGTGGCCGCGAGTCTGCCCGCGCGATGGATGTCGACCTGGAGGAACCCGGTGAAGCGGTTGCCCCGCCAGCCGAAGTCCGTGCAGGTGGCGATCATCTCGAGGTCGCTGGGGCCGCGGCCGATGCGCAGCCGGTCGGGGTCGGAGGCGAAGTCCAGGCTCCACAGCAGGACGTTGTGGCCGAGGGGGACCCCGTAGACGGCGTGGCAGAGGTACAGGCCGACCTGGCGGATCGTCTCACCGGCCTGGACCGGGTCGTGGCTGGTGCCGTCGGCGCTGGTGAAGAAGGTGTGGGCGCGGGGCCACTGGCCGGTGAGCGAGAAGGTGTCCGCGCCGATCAGGTCGCAGCCGGTCAGGAACACCTCGGCGAGCGAGGTGCGGTGGACGTACTCCCTGGGGACCGTGGTCGTCAGCCGGGGGGCCGGGGCCTCATTGCAGCGGGTCCACGGTGCTCCCGTCGGCTCCAGGGGGCGGATCGGGGGGTTCTTCCGGATCGTCAGCATCGTCATGGACCTCTCCACAGAGCCGTTTCGACGGATGGGATGGGCAGCGCACGCGAGACGCAAGATACGTACTCTCCGGTTTTGTTTGCAAGGTGCTAAAGGTGGCCGCATGTCGCACGTGTACCAATGTCAACATCTCGTACGAGGGGTTTACCGGCCCGTCGGGCGGGTCCCACCAGCGAAGTTCCGGTCGGAAGGCGTTGGGGGTGACGGCTGGGTTCCGCCCCAAGTGAGAGCTGGTCTTCCGGTCATATGCCCCGGTCCGGCGGGGTGTTGGCACGTGCGGGTCCCAGAGGGGAATTCAAGCCACCATCAAGTGTAGGTCGAGTGGCCTGCTCGTGGTGGCGCGCTGGGAACGCCAGTGCCAGACTTGACTCCGCCACCGGGAAGTTCAAAACCGGATGGGCGGTTTGGAATACGGGGGGTGGAGCATCCTGCGCACCCCGTCGCCAATGTGTCGTCATCTCATGGCCGATCCATCGCCGACCCTCTGGAGAGCAACGTATGAACCGTCAGTGCCCCTACGCGCTCGACCCGTCCGGAGCGGACATCCACGGGGAGGCCGCGCACCTGCACCGGCAGGGGACGGCCACGCAGGTCGTCCTGCCGGGCGGGGTGACCGGGTGGGTGATCAGCGGGAGCGAGACCATACGGCGCCTGCTGGTCGACCCGCGGGTCTCCAAGGACGCGTACCGGCACTGGCCGGCCTGGATCGACGGGGAGATCGGCGCCGAATGGCCGCTGGCCATCTGGGTCTCCGTACAGAACATGATCACCGCCTACGGGGCCGAGCACACCCGGCTGCGCAAGCCCGTGGTCGCCACCTTCACCGCGCGGCGGGTCGCCCGGATGCTGCCGAGGATCGAGCAGGTCGCGGACGAACTGCTCGACCGGCTGGCCGCGTCACCACCGGGTGAGACGGTGGACCTGCGGGCCGCCTTCGCGCACGACCTGCCGACCCGGATCGTCTTCGAGCTCTTCGGCATCCCGCCGCAGTCGTGGGCGCCACTGCACCGGATCATCAAGGGCTTCTTCGACACGGCGATCACGGCCGAGGACGCACAGGCCAACGCGGAACTGCTCTACGTGACGATGACCGAGCTGCTCGCCCACCGGCGGGAGCACCCCGGCGACGACATGACTACGGCCCTGATCAACACGCGGGACGAGGGGGACGGGTCGCGGCTGAGCGAGAAGGAGCTGATCGACAACCTGATCCTGCTGTTCACGGCCGGATACGAGACGTCCGTGAATCTGATCTGCACGGTCGTCTACGAACTGCTGCGCAACCCGGACCAGTTGGAGCTGCTGCGGACCGGGCGGGCCGCGTGGGACGACGCGGTCGAGGAGGCGCTGCGGCTGGAGCCGCCCGCGACCTACGCCCTGATGCGGTTCGCGGTGGAGGACATCGAGATGGAGGACGGGGTGGTGATCCCCAAGGGCGCCCCCATCGTCGTCTCGTTCGCCTCGGCCGGGCGCGATCCCGCGGTGCACGGGCCGGACGCCGACCGCTTCGACATCACCCGCCCCACGCGGGGGGAGCACCTGTCCTTCGGGTTCGGGACGCACTACTGCCTGGGGGCCTCCCTGGCGCGTATGGAGTGCGGAGTGGGGCTGAAGCGGCTCTTCGAGCGGTTCCCGGACCTCTCGTTGGCCGTGCGGCCGGAGGAAATGCGCAAAGTGGAGTCATTCATTTCCAACGGCCTTCAGGAGCTTCCGGTTCGGCTCGGCACCGCTCGGGGGCCGGGGGGGGCGAGGGCGGTGGCGGGGCCCTGACGCGCCCGGCCGCCGGGCGACTTGACATAGATGCGGCGGGCTCCTCCGGCTCCGGGGCGGCGGGGACCGGGGGACGCTGAGCAGTCGGGCCCGGCGGGATACCGGGGGAAGGCGGGGCGGGCGGGGCGGAGCGGGGAAATGCGTTTCCGAAGACGATCAAGGGTTCGCTGTAGTCTGCTTGATAAAATACGGACCTTCTGGTTGGTTTTAGCGGGGGTGGTGGATCCTGTTCACAGGACTCAGCCTGAACCGACCCCGAACATCGGAGGCACCCGTGGCACGACAGGAGCGTGCGGTCCGTACGCGTCGCGCGATCTTGGAGGCGGCCGCTTCGGTCTTCGACGAGCGCGGCTACGACGCGGCCACCATCGCGGACATCCTCGCGCGGGCGGGCGTCACCAAGGGGGCCCTGTACTTCCACTTCTCCTCGAAGCAGGAGCTGGCGCAGGGCGTGCTCGACGAGCAGTTCGGCGAGGCCGGAGTGCCGCACCGGGCGAGCAAGCTGCAGGAACTCGTCGACGTGGCGATGGTCCTCGCCTACCGGATGAAGCGCGAACCGATGCTCAGCGCGGGGGCCCGGCTCTCGCTCGGACCCGGGATGCGGGAGATCTTCGGCGGCGGCTCGGTGCCCGGCTGGATCGAGTTCACCCGGGAGCTGCTGGTCGTGGCGAAAGAGCAGGGTGAGCTGCTGCCGCACGTCGATCCCGCCGAGACGGCCTGGATCCTCTCGGCCTGCTGGACCGGCGTGCAGGTCTACTCCCAGACCCTCAACGACCGGGCGGACATCGAGGAGCGGGTGGCCGCCGTCTACCAGCACATCTACCCGAGCATCTCCACGCCCGCGATGCTGTCCCGGCTGGACATGGCGCCGGACCGGGGGCACCGCGTGGCCCTGGAGATGGAGCTCGCGGCGGGCACCGCGGCGGGGGCCGTCGCAGGTGCGGGCGCGGGTGCCGGAGCGTCGGCGGGAAGGTGACCGCGCGGGGTCGGGGGGCCGGTCCGCCCCGCTGCCCCGGCCGCTCCGGCGGTCCGGTCCCCGTGCCTTCGCCCCGTCAGGCGGCCGCGGCGGGAGGGCCGGCCGGGGGGCCGTGGGCCGACGGTGGTGGGACCGGTGGTCGGCCGACGTTCACCTTCCGGCTCCGGCGCGGCGCGAGCGTCGCTCCAGCCGGGGCGCCGACTGTGTCGGCTGAAGATCTTTTACTCTCTTGGGCAAACCGCGAGGGCGGTTTGTGGAGACTCCATGGTCAAGCAGGAACGTGCCGTCCGCACGCGTGAAACTCTGGTCCGTTCCGCTGCGGAGGTGTTCGCCGAAGAGGGATTCTTCACCGCGTCGATCGCGATGATCAGCAAGCGGGCCGGAGTGAGCGCCGGTGGTCTGCACTTCCACTTCGAGAGCAAGGGCGCGCTCGCCCGGGCCGTGGAGGACCGCGCGGTGGAGGCGCTGCGGCGGATCACCGTGGGACGCCCGGGGGGCGCGGCCGATCCGGCGGGGAACGCGCTCCAGGTCTTGGTGGACTCCACGCACGCGCTGATGGCGCTGCTCGCGGAAGACGTCGTCGTGCGGGCCGGATTCGGACTGTGCGCGGATGCCTCACGGGACAGCGGGGTGGACCTGAGGCGTCAGTGGCAGGTGTGGGTGGGCGAGGTGCTGCGCGCCGCCGGGCGCGAGGGCGCCCTGGCCGACGGGGTGTCGCCGCAGGACGCCGCGAGCGCGGTGGTGGCCTCGACGGTGGGGCTGGAGGTGCTGGGCGCCGGCGAGCGGGACTGGGTCTCGCGGCGGACCCTCACCCGGTTCTGGGTCCTGATGCTGCCGCGGCTCGCCGCGCAGGGGGCGTTGGGGGAGCTGGTGGCCGAGGGGACCGGGTGGCGGGGGGTGCGCGGGGCGGGTGCGGACGCGGGGTCCGGGGCCGGGTCGGGTGCGGGCGCGGGGTCCGGTGGGGATGCGGGGTCCGGGGCGGGCGCGAGCACGGGTGCGGAGTACTGAAGCAGACCGCATGGTTTGGTTTTTGGGCTCTGGGGGCGGGTCTGTAGGCCCCGTTGAGGGATGGCCTAGGGCCACGGAATGTCTTCCGATGCAGTGATCAACGTACAACTGCCCTGTTCAGAGTGGGTTCTTGAGTGTGACTAGGGCGCGGCTGGGCTGCAAAACAGCGCAACCGGTTTGATATTGACAAACCGTCGGTCCTGTTTTCTACTGAGGATGCGACTCATCCAAGGACAGGGGAGTACGGCGTGGATATCGATGTACTGGGCGCACTGGCCGTGCGGGAGAACGGAATCTCCATCACGCCGACCGCCCCCAAGCCCCGGCAGGTCCTGGCGCTCCTCGCGCTCCATGCCGACCAGGTCGTGCCGGTGTCGGCGCTGATAGAGGAGCTGTGGGCGGGTGAACCGCCGCGCAGTGCGCGGACCACCCTGCAGACGTACGTCCTCCAGTTACGCGCACTGATCGCGACGGCACTGGAGCAGGACCCCGGCGCGCAGGGGGCGCCCGCCGGCGCCGCCGGAGGCCGGACCGCGAAGGACGTCCTCGTGACCCTTCCGGGCGGCTACCTGCTCAACAGCAACGGCGGCACGAGCGACGTGCGCGAGTTCGACCGGCTGGCCGGTACCGGCTACCGCGCGATGGACGCCGGGGACTTCCCCGGCGCGGCGCGGCTGCTGCGCGAGGCCCTCGGCCTGTGGTCCGGGCCCGCCTTCGCCGACGTACAGGGCGGCGTCCAGCTCGACATGGAGACCCGGCGGCTGGAGGAGACCCGGCTGTGCGCCCTCGACCAGCGCATCGAGGCCGACCTGCGGCTGGGGCGCCACCGGGAGCTGCTGGCCGAACTGACCGTGCTGGCGAGCCGCTACCGCACGCACGAGAACCTGCACGGCCAGTTCATGCTCGCCCTGCACCGCTCCGGCCGGCGCGGTGAGGCGCTCGACGTCTACCAGCGGCTGCGCGGCATGCTCGTGCGCGAGCTGGGGCTCGAACCTTCCGCCGCGCTGCGCCGGTTGCAGCGCTCGATCCTCATGGCCGGTCCCGAGAGCCTCGCCGAGGCGACGGACGCGGGTGGCGAGCGGCTCGTCCGCGTCTGATGCCCGGTGCGGGTACGGGTGCGGGTGCGGGTACGGGTACGGGTACGGGTGCGGTCCTGGCCGCGGACCGGCGCGGCGGTGGGCACGGGGATGTGAAGGCGAGTGCCGCGGCTCGGCTGCGCGGGACGAGAGGGGACGGCGCGGTGCAGGAGAGGTCGGAGCGGACCCGCAGGCGGCTCGTCGGCGCCGGGGCCGAGTTGTTCCACCGCAACGGATACGCCAACGCGACGCTGGGCGACATCGCGGGCGCCGCCGGGGTGACCAAGGGGGCGCTGTACTTCCACTTCGCCTCCAAGGACGAGCTGGCGGAGGCGGTGCAGCAGCGGGGATGCGCGCTGCTGCACGATGCGGTACGGGCGCTGCGCGAGGCCGGGGCCTCGCCGTTGCAGGCGCTGATCGACACCACGCACTGGATGGCGCGGATGCTGCACGAGGACCCGGCGATCCCGGCGAGCTTCCGGATCACCAAGGAGTGCGCGGGCCAGCAGCCGCCGGTGATCGACTTCCAGCGGACGTGGATCACCGCGGTGTGCACGCTGCTGCGCCAGGCCCGGGACACGGGCGAGCTCCGCCCGGACCAGGGCTGGGAGAGCGCCGAATCACTGGTGGCGGCCGCGGCGTGCGGGATCGAGGTCATGTCCGGAACCGGCATGCCGTACGGGGAGTTGCAGCGCAAGGTGGCGGCGCTGTGGGCGCTGCTGCTGCCGAGCGTGGTGGCCGCCGGGCACGAGGGCGAGTACCGGACGCGGGCGGCCGCGCCGCTGTGGGCCGGGGCGGTGTCCGAGCCGGAGGCCGGCGAGGAGGGCGTTGGCGAGCGTGCCGTCGAGGGCGCGGGCGGGCCCGGTGCGGGGCGCGGGCAGGCCGTGGAGTTTCTCGGCAGCGGGGTCTGAGCGAACTCCGGCGGTGCGCGGCGGGTGTGCGCGGCGGGTGTGCGGCGGGTGCACATGGCGGTTGCACGGCGGTTGCGCGGCGGATAGTGGTGCGGTGTTTCGCGGGTGATGTTTTCCGGGGTTATTTCGGTGAATTATCCGCTCGTTCGGATTTCCGGTGCCTGGCGGCCATTACCCGGTGAGCGCTCCAGTGGAATTCAGGCGGCGTGTGAGTTCGTCCACGCGCGCGCTCAGCCGGGCTATTTCGCTGCCGAGGGCGAGCAGCGCCGCGGGCGTACCGGCGGCGGGGCCTTCGAGGATTTCCGCGGCCCGCGCGCGCAGTGCCGGGCCCGGTTCCACGCCCAGTTCGGTGCGCAGCCGGCGGCGCGCCCGCTCGTAGACGCCCAGGGCCTCCGACCGCCGGCCGCCCCGGCAGAGGGCCACCATCAGCAGGTCGTACAGACGCTCCTGGGTGGGGTGGTCGGCGGTGAGTCGCTCCAGCTCCCGCGCCAGGCTCCGGTGGTCGGCGTCCGGCTGCGCCAGGCAGGCCTCGTACAGGGCCTCCTGGGTGGTCAGCCGCAGTTCGCCCAGGCGGTCCGCCTCCGCCGCGCAGAGCCGGCCGCCGGACGCGCCCTCCAGAGGCGCGCCGCGCCACCGGGCGAGGGAGCGACGGAGCAGGTCGGCGGCGCGTACCGGGTCGGTGGGGAGGATCGCGCGGCCTTCGGCGGAGAGCCGTTCGAAGGTTCCCGCGTCGGTGCCGCAGGCGGTGCCGCGCAGCCGGTAGCCCGCCGGTCCGGTGGCGATGTGGTCGCGGCCGTCGACGGCGTGCAGGGAGCGGCGCAGCCGGCCGATGTGTGCCTGGAGGGCGCCGGTGGCGGCCGCGGGCGGGGCGTCGCCCCACAACTCGTCGATGAGGCGGTCCGCGGAGAGGACCCGGCCGCGGTGCACGGCGAGCGCGCCGAGCAGGGCGCGCTGTTTGGCTCCCGAGGGAGCGCTGCGGGCGCCCGTACGCGGATCGTGTGCCTCGACCGGGCCGAGGAGAAGGAATTCCATGACGGTGGCGACCCCCCTTCGCGCGTCCTTTCGTACGCCTTCGAGCGGAATCTAGCAGCTGTCGGAAGGGCGGAAGACAAGGCCCATGGAGGTGGCCTCGAAGGGGACTTGAGGATCCGGTGACATCCCGTGGGGCCCGGCTATCTTTCGTGAGTCGAAGGCCGAAAGAAGGCCGAAAAACGAGGTGGCTCGACGACGTGCGGAGGAGACCGTGAAGTTTCGGGTTCTGGGTCCGTTGAGTGCCGAGGTCAACGGGGGCTCGATCGTTCCGACAGCGCGCAAACCGCGGCAGATCCTGACCCTCCTCGCGCTGTATCCGGGGCGGGTCATGCCGGTCCCGACCCTCATGGAGGAGATCTGGGGCACGGATCTGCCGCAGAGCGCGCTGACCACGCTGCAGACCTACATACTCCAGCTGCGCCGAAGACTCGGTACCGCGATGGGCCCCGGCGGGCCGGGCGCGGCGGGCGGCGAAGCGGGCGGCGGGCCGGGCGGGCTGGACGGCGCGGGCGGTGGTGCCAAGGACATTCTGGCCACGCGGCACGGCGGGTACCTGCTCCAGATACCGCCGGAATGCGTGGACGTGTTCGAGTACGAGAACCTCGTCGCCGGAGGGCACGCCGCCTTCGAGGCCGGGGACGACGAGAGCGCGGCGGCGCAGCTGCGCAAGGCGCTGGCGCTGTGGGAGGGGCCGGCGCTGGTCGACGTACGGGTGGGCCCGATCCTGGAGATCGAGGTGATGCGGCTGGAGGAGTCCCGGCTGGTCACCATGGAGCGGCGGATCGATGTCGACCTGCGGCTCGGGCGGCACGGCGAACTGCTCGCGGAGCTGGCGGAGATGATCGCCCGGCATCCGCAGCACGAGGGACTGCACTCGCAGGCGATGGTGGCGCTGTACCGGTCGGGACGCCAGGCGCGGGCGCTGGACGTCTACCGGCGGCTGCGGACGCGGCTGATCGAGGACCTGGGCGTGGAGCCGTCGCCGCAGTTGCAGCGGCTGCACCAGGCGATGCTGACGGTGGATCCGGCGCTGGACGTGGCGGCGGGGCCGAAGCGGGGCTCTACCTTCGATCTGTACGCCGCGTGACGGTGGGTGAGTGTTCGAGATCTCGGGTCAGGGTGTCTGTGCGGCTGGACCATGAGGCTTGTGGCGTCCGGTGGATTGGCCCGGCGGTACCCGGGGAGGGCGGGTTCGCCTGCGGCGACCAAGTCGCCACCAGCGGTGTTCTGTACCGGTCGTCTCCAGGACGGCGGATCTGTCTCCTTGCGAATGTGGGCCCGCACGGCGGACCCCCGGTCGGTGTAGGCGTCCCACGGATCCAGGAGGGGCAGCACTCCAGCCCCCCACATAGTGAGCCGATGCCGCCTGCGGCGTGGGAGTACCGGGTGCTGAGCGCGTAGTGCAGTAGCGCGCCCCCACCACCAGTAGGACGCCCGGGGCCCGACAGGCCAGCAGGATGACGATGCGCATCACGATCCGCCCCTCGGCGTCGGCCGCCTCCGCCGGCTGTGCCGGTCCGATGTCGGGCAATTCGCTGGCGAGCCGCTCGCGTAACTGGCAGACGCCGCCGAAATCCAGGCCGGCCTTGCCCACGCCCTCGACCTCGCGCCGACCGCGCACTGCCCGACGCCACACTCAGCCTGCAGGGCGACCTCACCCGCGCCGGAACCGGTGGGAACCTCCCCGGCCGTCAATGCGCGCCGTGGGGACCACGTCGCTGTCCTCGACCGCCCGGCCCGCCTTCTATCCTGCCCAGCGGCCGAAGAGCGCCTGCGCGTGGTCCGTGCAGAGTACGGCCAGGACGTAGGGCACTGGTGGACCTTCGACCGCGAGGACAGCCTGAACTTCGACTACGCGGCCACCGTCAGCGTCAGCGTCCGCCTCTGTGGGGAGCCCGCCGTGCACGACAAGGTCCGCCCCATTCCCGTCCAGCGGACAATCAACGGTATCGGCGGCCAGGTCGGTCGGCTCGCCCACGGGGACAGGCTCATCCCCTACGGCGGACGAGCTCACCCTCGACCAGGTAGCCTCCGAGCCCGTCACCGCATCGGTCCTAGAGCCGGTGGGTTCCGCACCCCGACCGGCTGCAGCGCTGCCCCTGGCCCGGGTCGAGGGCAGGAGCGGGAAGTGGAGCTGGGGAACCGCCTGCCGCGCCGTCGGCGGTGATCCGGCGTAGAGGAGGGTCTTCACCCCGTCACTTCGGTCCAGGACGCCCGTGGTTCGCCACAATCCATGACACAAGAGCTGTGTGTTCGCCCAGCCGACCGAGGGCCGCCGCGGAGATTCCTCCTGTGATTAATACGACTCAACGCCATTTAACTGGCACTGCGTTCCTCGCGCCGGTGACGAAGGGCCGCAGGTCGGCCGGACGAGCCCGTGAAGAACAGGGCGAGGACTGGGAAGGCCATGGCACTGGGTGCCCCCGACGGTCACAACCGCACAAGCTCAACTTGCCCTACCGCGACCATGCTTGCCTGATCGCACCGGTAATCTGAGTCGCCAACCCTCCCCCGGGACCGAGCACGGTCGTGGGTGTACCCGCGGGGTCCACGAAGGTCGTGGGTCCGGAAAGGGGAGTGGCCCGATGGCAGAGAAGCCTGAGGGGCAGCAGGGCAGTAAGGCGGACAAGGTCTACAGCCAGGTCCGCTGGCTCGGACCGCTTTTCACGATCTACAAGATCATGAAGGAGTTCTGGAGCCAGTAAGGGGAAAGCCCCAACCTGACGGCTGGGGCCCCTCACTGCAGTGAGCTGTTTGTCGAAGGCCTCGTCTCCGCTGCTTCCAGGCGATAGGAGATGGGGCCTTCATCATGTCCCGGCGTCGTGGTCCGCCGAAGCGGCGACGGCGCAAGAAGTGTGACGTGCCTCACTAATGCGCAAATCGACTCCCCCATCTTGCCCTGGGAACAAGATCAAATCGACAGAGGAGTCGCCTCTGATCCGAAGGCGGCCTGCGGAGGTTCGATGGTGCATTCACTTAAGTACCTGGTCAGGGGAGGTGTGGCAACTCATAAGTGATGCAGCTCACCCCGAAACGGTGACGAGCGGCACACTAGTTCGCAGCCCAAATGGCAGCAAAAGTCCGTATCGGTATGTGGGCATCAGCGCTGAGTGCTGCGAGCGCCGAAGAATACAACCCCCCACTGACAAGGCCCCGTTCACACGCCACAAGCCACCGAAGCACCCCCAAGGCCCCCCTGCCACACGAGAACCAGCCCCACTGGGCTGCCGCTCCCAGGCCGAGCCGCTGACTTGTTGGGGCCGGCTGAAGAGGACCTCTCCCCGACCCACTCTGCTTGCCGCAGGGTGCGCCCGGGCCGCACATGCGTCACTCCTCCTCGGTGCGGTCGCCTGGAGCGGCTTCACCCTGTGCGCAGCCGCTCGGCGGTTAGCATTCCGGCGCATGGACGATGATCTTGTGGTGGGAGCGGCCGGGGCGGGCGAGGGGCTGCGGGCCTTCCGGCTGGAGGTGCCGCGGGCGGAGCTGGACGATCTGGCGGGGCGGCTCGACCGGACCCGGTGGCCCTCCGAACTGCCCGGAGTGGGCTGGGACTACGGCGTTCCGGTGGACCACCTGCGGGAGCTGGCCGGGTACTGGCGCCACGGCTACGACTGGCGGGCGGCCGAGGCGCGGCTGAACCAGTGGCCGCAGTTCACCACCGTCATCGACGGGGCGCGGGTGCACTTCGCCCACATCCGCTCGCCCGAGCCCGGCGCGACCCCGCTGCTGATGACCCACGGCTGGCCGGGGTCGATCGTCGAGTTCGAGCGGGTCGCCGGGCCGCTCACCGACCCGCGGGCGCACGGCGGGGATCCGCGGGACGCCTTCCACCTGGTGCTGCCGAGCATCCCCGGCTTCGGGCTGTCCGGGCCCACGACCGAGACCGGGTGGGAGTTCAAGCGGGTCGCGCGGGCCTTCGCCGAGCTGATGGCGCGGCTCGGGTACGGGACGTACGGCGTCCAGGGCGGCGACTGGGGGGCCGCGATCTCCCGGGAGCTGGGGCGGATCCGGCCGGACCGGGTCGTCGGCGTGCACCTGAACCTGCTGCCGGGGGCGGGCGCCGTCGCCGCGCCGGGGGAGGCGGAGCTCGCCGGGCTGAGCGCGGCCGAGCGGGAGCGGACGGTGGCCTCCTGGGAGCGCTACCGGGTCTGGGCGCGGGAGCGGCAGGGGTACGCCGACATCCAGGCGACCCGGCCGCAGACCCTGGCGTACGGGCTGAACGACTCGCCGGTGGGGCTGCTGGCCTGGATCGGCGAGAAGTTCGCCGAGTGGTCGGACCCGCGGTGCGCGGTGGACCGGGACCAGGTGCTGACCAACGTGATGCTGTACTGGCTGACCGGCACGGCCGGTTCGGCGGCGCGCATCTACTACGAGCGGGCGCACGCCGACTACCACGGCGGGCCCCCGGAGCCGTCGGCGACGCCGACCGCGCTCGCCGACTTCCCGCGGGACAACTTCATCCCGCTGCGCCATGTCGCGGCGCGGACGGACAACATCGTGCGCTGGACCTCCTACGACCGGGGCGGCCACTTCCCCGCGATGGAGGTGCCGGAGCTGCTGGTGGGGGATGTCCGGGCGTTCTTCCGGGAGTTGGGGGCGCGGCCGGATCCGGGGCGCGGGGCCGGGTCGGTGCCCGAGTAGGTATATGCCAACCCCGCCGAACTACTGCGCGAAAAGGGAACGCCCTCATAACATAAAGGGCGTTCTCTTTTTTTCTGTGGGGCAGCCGTCCGGGGGTGGCGTGATGATCGTGATCAGTGGGGGAACCGGCTTCGTGGGCTCAGCGGTGGTGCGCAGACTGCTCCGTGAGGGGGTGCCGGTGCGCATGCTCTCGCGGGGGGCCGAGGCGCGGAGCGTGTACGCGGGCGCCGGTGAGGTGCGCGGGGACCTGAGTGATCCGGCCTCGCTGCGGGGGCTGTGCGACGGGGCCTCGGTGCTGCTCTCGCTCGCCTCGTACGTCGGCGGGGACGAGCGGCGCTGCGCCGACGTCAACGTCCGCGGTACGTCGGCCCTGATGGCCGAGGCGCGCCGGGCCGGGGTGGCGCGCGTCGTCCACCTCTCCACCTGCGCGGTGTACGGGCCCGGGCCGCACCGGGACGCGGGCGTGGGCGAACTGGACCCCGCGCCCGTGTCGGCCGCCAGCCGCAGCCGGCTCGCGGGGGAGGCGGCGGTGCTCGCGGTGGGCGGAACGGTGCTGCGGGCGCCTCTGGTGAGCGGATTCGGGGACCGGTGGGCCGTGCCCGCTCTGGTGGACGCCTTTCGACGGGTACCCGCGGGCTGGGGCGGGGGGCGCGGGCTCGCTTCGTTCATAGATGTCATGGACCTGGCACGTTTGGTGGCCGCCCTCGCGGTGACCCCGCGGGCCCTGCCGGGCGGGGTGCTGCACGCCGGGCACCCGGAACCGGTGCGCAACGGGGCGCTGATGGGGGCGTTGGCGGACTACGGGGTGCTGCCGCACGCGCCCGACGCGGGGGGCTCGCTGGGGTGGGAGGCCTGCCTGGCGGGGCTGCGGGCGCGGCCAGGGTGGGTGAGCGAGCGCCAGTTCGCCTTGCTGGCGGGTGACATGTGGTATCGCAGCGACCGGGCCTGGGAGCTGGGCGGGGTCGACCCCGGGCCGGGGCCGCTCGGGCGGCTCGGGGTGGCCGCCGGGTGGTACCGGGCGCGGGGCGGGGCGGCGCCGGACGGGGTCGTGTCCGGGGCGGTGGCCGTGACGGCTGCCGTGACGACTGCCGGGCCGGCTGCCGGGCTGGCTGCAGGGCTGGTGCCGGGGCAGCGGGACGGGCGGCGGGGCGGCGTACAGGCTGGTGCGCGGGCAGCCGTACACGTCGGCGTGGAAGTCGGTGTGCAACTCGGCGTGCAAGTCGGTGTGCAGGCCGGTGCGCAGGGTGGTGTCCAGTACGTGGAAACCCCGGCGGGTGCGGTCGCCTAGCGGGCACGATCACCCGATGCTCGACGAACAGCGAACTCCTCCGGTCCAGGTGGGCGACGAACGCGCCACGCTCACCAGCATCCTCCAGTACCAGCGCGACACCCTGATGATGAAGTGCGCGGGCCTGACCGCCGAACAGCTGCGCCGCAAGGCGCTCCCGACCACCGGCCTCACCCTGCTCGGGCTCGTGCGCCACCTGGCCGAGGTCGAGCGCGGCTGGTTCCGCAACGTCGTGGGCGGCGAGGACGTGCGGGGCTACTGGCCGCGCGACGCCGACGGGCGGTGGACCGAGTGGGAGGTCGAGGACGCGGACCCGGAGGAGGCCTTCAAGAAGTGGGAGTGGACCTGTGAGCTGTCCCGGGCGATCGTCGACGGGGCGGAGTCCCTCGACGTCACCGGCCGGTACGTGGACGAGGCGCGGCAGATCGACGAGACCTACTCCCTGCACTACGTCCTGACCCACATGATCGAGGAGTACGCCCGGCACAACGGGCACGCCGATCTGCTGCGCGAGGCGATCGACGGCACGACCGGGGAGTGAGCCCTCCCGACCCCGCCGCTCCTCGGACCCCGCCGCTCCTCGGACCCCGCCGCTCCTCGGACTCCCCGGTGCTCAGGCCGCGCCGCTCGCGCCGCCGCCCGCGGCTGCCGCGACCCGGCGGTCCACGGCGTCCAGGGCCGCGGCCCACGGGAAGTGGGCGGGGGCGTCCGGGCCCGCCGGGCCGGGCACGAAGCCGCCGTCCCCGTAGAGGAAGTCGACGCCCGCCCCCCGCAGGACGGCCACGCTCTGGTCGAACTGCGGGTGGGCGGCCAGAGCGGCGTTCACGCACGGCATCGCCACGACGGGCGTCCCCTTGCCGATCGCCTCGGCGGCCGAACCGGCCACGAAACGGTCGGTGAGGCCGAGGGCCCAGGCGTTGACGGAGTTGAAGGTGGCGGGCGCGAAGAGGAGGGCGTCGGCGGCGGGCCAGACGTCCGGCTCGCCGGGCAGCTTGTACTGCCAGCGCACGGCGTGCCCGGTCAGCGCCGCCAGCCCGTCGAGGCTGCCGGCCACCCAGTGCGCCGCGGTGGGGGTCAGACCGAGGCACACGTCCCAGCCGCGCGCCTGCGCGTCCTCGATCACATGGGCCACGTCGAACACGGGCGGGGCGGCGGAACAGAACAGATAAAGGGTCCTCGTCATATGATCATGGGATCACATCTCCGTGGCGGCGGAAGACCGTGCGTGCCCGATCCGTCAGGACACGGGCGCCGAGCGGTCCTCCAGCGGGTGTCCGGGAGGCTGCGAGCGGCGCCGTCGAGCATGGAACGCCGTGAACGCCGTGCATGCCGACAACGCGGTGGCGGGTTGACGGCCCACGGGGAGGGGGCGGCGCCATGCCGCGAAACAGTGGGACCGGGGCACGGGTGCTCGTCGTCGGGGCCGGGCCGGTCGGGCTGACCGCCGCGCACGAGCTGGCCCGCCGGGGCCTTCGGGTCCGGATCGTCGACGCGGCCGCCGGGCCGGGGCGCGGTGGCGGGAGCGGCGGGGGCGGGGCCGTCACGGTGCATCCGCGGACCCTGGAGGTCCTCGACCAGATGGGTGTGGTGGGGCCCGTACTCGAACAGGGCCGCCGCAACCGGGCGTTCACCATGACCGCGGGCGGCGGCCGGCCGGTGCGGCTCGACGCCGACTACACCTCGACGCCCACCCGCTACCCCTACACCGTCGTCATCGAGCAGGCCCGTACCGAGGCTGTCCTGCGCAAGGCCGCCGCCCGGCTCGGGGTGCGGGTGGAGTGGGGCGTGCGGCTGACGTCCTTCGACCAGGACGAGGACGGCGTACGGGCGTACCTCGCGCACCCCGGCGGGCGGCGGGAGGCCTGCGCCGTGCCCTGGCTGGTGGGGTGCGACGGAGCGGACAGCACGGTCCGGGCCCGGCTGCGGCTGCCGGAAGTGGGCGGGGCCCACGAGACCTGGGAGCTGGCGGACGCGCCCGTGGAGGCGGTCGGGGTGGTGGGGGATGCGGGGGCCGGTGGGGTCGTCGGTGGGGCCGCCGGTCTGGTTCAGGACACCGTGCACTGGGTGCACACCGGGGGACAGGCGCTGCTGATGATTCCCCACCGGCGCGCCGGGTACTGGCGGCTGCTGGACGCCGCGCCCGCCGATGTGGTGCGGGACGCGCGCCCGGTGGAGGTGCGGCTGTCCGCGAAGCTGTCGGCCGGGCTGGGGCGCGAGGTCCGGGTCGGCACGCCGCTGTGGAGCGCCGTGCGCACCTTCCGCGGGTCGGTCGCCACGCGGATGGGCGAGGGCCGGTGCTTCGTCGCCGGGGACGCGGCGCACGTGTACGGGCCCGCGTCCGGGCAGGGCCTGAACACCGGGGTGCAGGACGCGTACAACCTGGCGTGGAAGCTGGCCATGGCCGAACAGGGCTGGACCGGGCGGGAGTTGCTGCGCACGTACGACCAGGAGCGGGTGCCGGTGGCGCGGGCGCTGCTCGGGGCGGCGCAGCGGACGGGCGCGCTGGCGCAGGTCACGAGCGCGATGGCCGGGGCGGCGCTGCCGGCCGTCATGGGCGTTGTACGGGGGACCGGGCTGCTGCACCGGGTCATCCAGCGGAAGGTGCTCGGCGACATGTCGGGGCTGGGGCTGGCCTACGGGGGCCGCCCGGCGGGGCTGGGGGGCGGCACGCGGGTCGTCGCGGAGGGGCTCCGGGGGGAACTGAGGGACGTGCGGTGGTCGTTGCTGTACGTACCGGAGGGCACGGGCGAGGCCGTGGAGGTGGCGCGGGCCGCCGCGGCCCGGTACGCGGGGTGGCTGTCGGTGCGTACGGTCGTGGGGCCCGGGTGGTCGCGCGGCGCGGGCCCCGGTCCCGGCGCGGGGCCGAGGCCGCTGGCGGATCCCGACGGGCGGTTGCGCGAGGCCCTGGGGCTCTCGGCGGCGGGCTGGCTCCTGGTCCGCCCGGACGGCTACGCGGCGGGGGGCGGGGCCGAGCTGACGGAGACGGAGCTGGCGGGGGCGCTGGCTCCGCTGGGGCTGGTGGGTTCGGTGGGTTCGGTGGGTGGGGTGGGTTCGGTGGGTTCGGTGGGTTCGGTGGGTGGGGTGGGTTCGGTGGGTTCGGTGGGTGCACCTGGTTCACCGGCTTCGTCACGTTCAGCGGGTTCGGCGGGTGCCGGGCCGCTCGTCCCGCGGGCCCGCTCGGGGGCGCGGGCCGTGTGAGGTGCCGGCGGTGGCAACGCCGGGCGGTGCGGGCGGGTGGGGGCGGTCGGTGCCGGGTCCGGACGGGCTCGACGAGGGCTCGAGGAGGGCTCGAGGGCGGGGGCTTGAGGGCCGCGGCGGGCGGCCCTCGGGCCGGGGGCCGGGGGCCGGGCGGGGGGCTGGATCCGGCCGGTGCCGTGCCGTCGCGCCGGGTGGCAGCGCAGGGTCGTCCGGCGCGGCGCCCCCGCACCGGGAACGCTTCGGCTGCCCGGCTCGTTTGACCTCGGTACACCGCCGCGCACCGTACCCCGAGGAGTACCTTGCCCGACACGTCGTCCACTCTCTCCGTGTCCCCCCTCCCGCCGCTCACCGGCCAGGCGGAACAGCTGATCCGGCTCGGAGTGCACGAACGCGCGGGGATGTCCGCCGACGCGCTGCGCGCCTTCGCCGCCGGCGCGGACGGCGCGGACGGCGGCGCCCTGCTCGCCGTCCACCCGGACCGCGTCCCCGTCTCCGCCCTCGCGCCGCTGCTCCGCCACGAGGGCAGGCCCGGGTTCGTCGTCGTCGACATGCCCGACGTCGACCGCTTCGCGCCCTGCGCCGTCGAGCTGCCCGACGCTCCCCTCTACCTCGTCACCGGCCTCGACCGCGGCGACCGCATGGCCAACTGGAGCCCGGAGGAGGCACTGCCCGCCCTCACCGCGGCGGAGCGCACCCCGCTGCTGCTCGGCGAGGGCGTGCACTGGCTGCTCCAGCAGCCCGAGGTCCTCCAGCGCAACCGCTGCTTCATGACCATCGGCTCCCGGCTGCGCAAGGCGAACGGCGCCCTGGACGCCCGTACTCCGGCGATCTGGATCAGCAACGGCACGGGCCGCGACGGCCGCGAGCGGCGGGACGCCCCCAAGGTCGGCTGGTGCTGGTGGGGCAACCGCCACACCTGGCTCGGCTTCGCCTCCGCCACCGGCCGCCGGGTGTAGCAGCCGCACCCCGAGGGGGCGTGCGCCGGTCAGCGTTTGGGCCAGCCGATGTCGTCGTCCGACTGGACGTCCTGGGGCGGGTCGATGGGCTCGTCTCCGATGTGCGGGAATGCGGCAGCCGAGCCGGCCGCGCGTCGTGCGCACACCGATGGCCTCATCGTCGACCCCCAGGCGTCGGAAAAGAGCAGGTCCCGGCCGGGTGCGGGGCCGGGTTCTGGAGAGTCTGCCTCGATCCGGTGGAGGAGTGCTCGAGAACCGGACGACGTTCGCGTGAGACGGGGACGAGAGAAACCGCCCCACCGTGGCAAAGGTTTGCCCGCGTATTGCCAGGCGGCCTACGCTCGGTGCGGTTCTTCGGCGACTCTCCTGCCCCGATCACCCCAGGGATGCTCATGCTGCGACAGCCCGCGTTCGGACACCGCCTGAAGAAGTTGAGGATGGCCCGGGGCCTGTCCCAGACCGCGCTCGCCGGGGAGGGCATGTCCACCGGCTACCTCTCCCGGCTGGAGTCCGGCGCCCGCCAGCCCACCGAGCGGGCCGTCACCTACCTCGCGGGCCGACTCGGCCTGGAACCGGCCGACTTCGAGGAACCCGCGACCGGATCCCTGGCCCACGCCCTGACCCTCGCCGCGTCCACCGGCTCCAGCGACGCCATCGAGGAGCTGCGCCAGGCGCTGGCCGCCGAGGCCCACGAGAGTCCCGTCCTGCGCTGGCAGGCCCTGTGGCTGCTCGCGCAGGCCGACCGCCTCCAGGGCGACCACGCGGCCGAACGCGAACGCCTCACCCTGCTCGTCGCGCTCGGCGACGAGGTCGGCGTCACCGAGCTGCGCGTGCGCGGACTGACCCGGCTGGCCCGCTGCCTGCGCTCCCTCGGCGACATCACCCCGGCCCTCGACGCGGCCGTCGAGGCGCACCACCTCGCGCTGGGCGAGAAGCTGGGCGTGGAGGACCGGGCCACGGCCCTGCTGGCGCTGATCTCCGTACAGGCCGAGGCGGGCCGCATCGGCGAGGCCCGGGCGCACGCCGAGGAACTGACCGCGCTGGTCGAGGGGCGTACGGACGCCCTCTGGGCGGAGGCCATGTGGACGGCCGCCGCCGTCCGGATGCGCCAGGGCGACTACCCCGGCGCGCAGGCCTGCCTGGAGGAGGCCCTCGAACGGTTCAGCAGCCAGGAGGACCTGGTGCTGTGGCTCCGGCTGCGGCTCGCCGCCGCCCGGCTGCACCTGCAGCGGCTGCCCGCCGACCCCGAGCAGGCCCAGCGGCGGGCCACCGAGGCCGAGGCCGCCCTCGCCTTCGTCGGCACCCCCGCGCTGCGCCAGGACCTGACCGCGCTCAAGGCCGACCTGGCCTTCGCCACCGCCCGGTACGACGACGCGCGCGCCCTCCTCGGCGAACTGGCCGGGGACGCGCCGAGGATGACGTACCGCGACCAGGTCCGTCTGGAGATGCTCCGCCACCAGCTGCTGATACTCGGCGGCGACCCGGCCGGCATCCAGGGCCTGCGCACGCTGGCCCAGCAGGCCCAGGAGGACGCCAACATCGACCTGGCCGCCGAGATCTGGCGGATGCTCGCGGACGCCCTGGCCGAGAGCGGCCGGTCCCCCGCCTGAGGAGCACGGCCGGACCCCGGCGCCCGGCTTGAGGGAGGTTCGAGCCGGCCGGTGCACTCTGGAGGGCACCCGCAGAGGTGAAAGGGGCAGTCATGTCGTCGCAGCGTGTGCACGCGAGCGAGCAGACGGCGTGGGTGGCCGCCCCGGCCGGCGTGGTCTACGGCCTGCTGGCCGATGCCGTGCGCTGGCCGCTGCTGCTGCCCTCCCCGGTCCACGTCGAGCGGATGGACTTCGACGGCGAGCAGGAACGCCTGCGGCTCTGGGACGTGTCCGGGGACCGGGTCCGCTCCTTCCACGTCCGGCGCGTCCTGCGCCCCCACGCCCGCGCGGTCGACTTCGAGCAGGAGGACACCGCACGCCTGGGCATGCCCGTGTCCGGCACCTGGACGGTCGAACCGCAGGGCGACACGGCATCGCTGGTGACCCTGAGCCAGCGGCGCACCCTGGTGGGCCTGCCCGCCGCCGAGAGCGAGCGCAGCCGCCGGGAGTGGCAGACGGAGGCGGACGCGCAGCTCGCGCACCTCAAGGAGAGCGCCGAACGCTGGGAGCGGATGGACCAGCTGCTGCTCTCCTTCGAGGACAGCGTGCACGTCCAGGGCTCCGCCGAGCTGGTCTACGACTTCCTCTACCGGATCGGGGACTGGAGCGGATCCGTCCCGCACGTGGAGTGGTCCAGCGTCATCGAGGACGTGCCGGGCGTGCAGGTCGCGGTCATGGACACCTGCGCCGCGCCCGGCGGGGAGACGGTCTCCACGCGGGCGGTGCGGCTGTGTTTCCCCTCGGCCGGGCGGATCGTCCACAAGGAGCTGGTCACCCCCGAACTGATCGCCGCGCACAGCGGCGAATGGTCCCTGGTGCCGGACGAGGACGGGGTCCGGGTGGTCTGCGCGCAGCAGGTGATGCTGAGCGAGGAGGCCGTCGGGCGGGTGCTGGGCGAGGGCACGAGCCTGGCCGAGGCCCGCCGGTACGTGCGGGCGTGGCTGGGGCGCGCGAGCGAAGAGGTGCTGGGGCTGGCCAAGTGGCACGCGCAGAGCGCCGTACGCAGGCTGCGATGACGGTGGCGGTGGCGGTGGTGGCGGTGGCGGTGGCGGAGTCCGCGCCGGCCGACTTCCCGGTGGAGACGTCCGCGATGGAGCCCCCCGCCGACCGACCCGCCGAGACGACCTCTCCGATGACCGACTCGCCGATGACAAGGAGCAGTTCGATGGCCCTCACCCGGTCCGGTCCCGTGCGGGAGCGCGACGCCGTCCTTCCGGAGGCCGAGCCGGTCGCCGGTCTGGTCGCGGGGCCGGTCGCCGGCCCGGTCACCGGCCGGCCGCCGCACACGCGGCACTTCGCGCTCGCGCACCCTTACGCGGCCCTCGCGCCCACCGTGGACGTGGCGCTGCGGGCGGTGCGGCTGGAGGCGCTCCTCTCCGATCCCTACGACGAGGCCAATCCGTACGGTTTCCACGGCCTGCGCGAAGGCACCGGCACCCGCGACGGCGCGCAGCGCACCGCCGTCGAGGCCGCCGTGCGGGCCGAACGCGTACCGGCCGCGGACGGCGGCCGTTTCACCGCCGCCGACGACCTCGTGCGCGTGCTGCGCCCGCTGTTCCGGCGGGATCTGGCGCTCGGGTACGCGCACGGCGCGCGGGCCCTGATCGCCGCCCTGGAGCGGGAGGAGCCGGTGCCCGCGCGGGCCGGGGAGTTCGCCGCGCTGCTCGGCCCGGCCGCGCTGATCGCCACCACCGGTACGGTGCTGCGCGCCGCGGTGCGGATGGTCGCCGAGCGGGGCCGCACCGAACCCGCCGTCCGGCAGTGGCGGGGTCCGCTGGCCGCCGCCTTCGCCGATCTGCTGGCCTGCGAGAGCCTGGTGGCGGTGGGCCTGCGGGCGAGCGCGCTGCCCGGGGGGAGCGGGCGGGCGGTGCGCGCGGCCGTCGGCTACGCGACGGCGCTGGTGGTGGGCGGGGTCCTGGACGAGCTGGACCTCGTACTCGGCGAATGCGGGCGCCCGGCCGGCTCGCTGGAGCGGCTGACGCTGGCCAAACTGGCGGCGGACCTGCCCCGGGCCGGGTCAGGTCCGGCGGACGTGTCGGCGTACCAGAGCGATGTCGTACGCGAACTGCCCGCGCTGGCCTGCGCCTTCGAGCGCCGGGCGGACACCACGGGCGCCGTGCTCTTCCGCCTCGGCGAGGCCATGCCCGCCCGCAGCGTGCCGCCGGCGCCGGAGGGCGACGACACCCTCGTCGGCGTGCTGACCGGGGCCGCGGCCCGGCTCGCCACCGCCGTCGCGGGCGGCGAGGCGGTGACGGCGGCGCTGGCCCGGGTGGCGGGACGGCTGGTGAGCGAGCAACGCGCCCTGCACGGACCGTGCCTGGCCGCGGCGCACGCGGGCCGGGGCGAACCCGCGGTACGGGCGCTGGCCGACCGGCAGGCCATGCTGCTGCTGGCGGCCGCCGTGCTGGGGGTCCAGGGGGCCGCCGCCGGGCGGGGCCTGTTCCTGGGCGGCGAACACTGGGCGCTGCTCGCGGCCACGCGGATCGCGGGCCGCCTCGGCATCGGCCCGGGCGGTCCGGCCGGGCCCGCGGACATCGAGGCGCAGCAGCGGGTCTGGGCGGAGCTGGACGGCCGCGACCGGCTCGGCGTCGACTGCGACCTCTACGCGACGCGGGTGCTGTGGTGAGCGCGGCGGCGGAGGCGGCGGCGTACGGGCCGGGGCCCGGGCCGGGCTTCGGGCCGGGGCCCGCGCCGCTGGCGGTCGCCGGGCCCGACGGGCCGTGGGACGAGCTGGGCGACCGGCTCGACGACGACGGCCGGGCGGTCGTGTGCACCACCTGGGGGCAGTGGCTGACGGCCGCGCTGCTCGATCCGGGGCTGCGGCCGCTGCTCGGGCACGACTGGCCGCGCTACCGGCAGGGGCCGACCGCGGCGGGGCGGATGCGCTTCGCGGTGTCCCGGCTGGTCATGAAGTACACCGCCGCGAGCGCGCTGAACGTACCCGTGGGCGCCCTGGACCTGGGCTACCGGCCCGGCGGGCGGCCCGTGTTGCGCGGGCTCGGCGGCGAGCTGGAGGTGAGCCTGGCGCACACCGACGAGCTGATCGTGGTCGGGGTGAGCCGCAGCGGGCCGATCGGGGTGGACGCGGAGCCCGCGGGGCGGCAGATCTCCTTCGAGCTGCTGCGCGAGCACGTGTGCACCCCGGCCGAGGACGCGGAGCTGGCCGCGCTGCCCGAGGAGGAGCGCAGGCTCCGGCTGCTCCGGATGTGGACGCTGAAGGAGGCGTACACGAAGGCGCTGGGGCACGGGATGCGGCGGAGCTTCGCCGGATTCGGGTTCCGGTTCGAGCCGGGGGCGGACGGCGGGCCGCGGGCCGTGCTGGCCGGTGTACCGGCCGAGGACGCGGCGGGCGGGTGGAGTTTCGCCACGCATCTCGTCCAGGGCCGCTATCTGGTCAGCGAGGCGCACCGGCGGGAACGGACGGCTGCGGCGGCATCCGAGGTGGCGCCGCCGATCGACGCCGGTTCGCGGCGTGCTGCAGGGCCGCTCGAGGAAAGGGTCCCCGAACCGCTGGGCCTACTACGCTTTTTGGACCGGTAACCTCCGGCCGGGCCAAGGGAAGGCGTACGCCGTGAAGGCAAGGGAACTCGCCGCAGCGCAGCCCGCGCACAGTCCGTGCCCACCGATGGCGATGCCGATGCCGATGCCGATGCCGATGGCGCGCCGTGTCCGGGTCGGGGGCCGTCGTGCCCGTCAGGTCGGATAGCCCGGGTCTCCCCCAGCTCCCGGTGGCGGCCGGGGGAAGGCCGGGCCAGGAATGACCGGCGCCTCGGGCCCGAGGGGGCCGGGACCGGTGGTCGTCGTGGTGCGCGAGGCGGGACGGCCGGCGGCCGGGTCCCCGCTCGTGCTGGGCGTGCGCGGGCTGCGCGACGACGCGGACGCCGAACTCTTCGCCGCGCGGATCGCGGGGCGGCACCGGCAGTTCCAGGTCACGCTGGAGTGTCACGGGCCGGGGCGGCACACGCTGCGCCTGATGCCCGGTGCCGACGCGCGCGCGGGTGTGGGCGCGGATGGGGGTGTGGGAGAGGGCGTGGGCGGGGGTGACGGGGACGGTGGCGTGCTCGGGGCCGAGTTGCTCGCCGACCTGCTCGGCCCGCGTCCCGGCGCCGGGGAACCGCTCGCCCTCACCGGGCACCAGCGGGACCTGCTGTGGGACGCGGTCACCCGGCAGAGCGGCCCGGACCGGCACATCGAGCAGCTCCACTGGAACTGGGCGGGTCCGCTGGAGCGGGCCCGCTTCGCCGCGGCCTGGCAGTCGGTGGCCGACCGGGAGGCGGTGCTGCGGGCCGCCTTCGACTGGACGGCGGTGGACCGGCTCGTCCTGCACCCGCGCGCCGACGTCGACATCGTGCACCACGCGCACGGTGGGACCGGCTGGCCCGAACTCCTCGCGGCCGACCTCGCGCACGGCTTCGCCCTCGACCGGCCGCCGCTGCTGCGGCTCACCCTGCTGGACGGGCGGCCGGGGCAGCCCGTACGGGTCCTGCTGACCTACCACCGGGCGCTGCTCGACGAGCGCGGGGTGCACCTGCTGCTGCGCGAGTTCTACCGCGCCTACCTGGCCGGCGGGGTGCTGCCCGGCGGGGAGCGCCGCCCGGACCTGCGCGACCACGCACGCTGGCTGGCCCGGCAGAGCGGCGAGGGCGCGCGCGAACTGTGGACGCGGACCGGGCCCCCGCGCCATGCCGCGACCGCGGTGGGCCGCCGGGGCGCCGATACCCGGCAGAGCGGCGCGGGGCGGCTGCGCGGGCGGCTGGTCGAGCCGTACAGCTCCGGCCTGCGCTCCTGGGCCGCGGCCCGGGGGGCCGGGGAGAGCAGCGCGCTGCACGTGGTGTGGGCGCTGCTGCTGTACCGGGCGGCGGGTACCGGGGGGCCGCTGCGGGTGAGCTTCGGGGTGCAGTTGGGGCCGCGGGACATCGCGCTGCCCGGGGCCGCGGGGATACCGGGGGTGCTCGGGCATCCGCTGCCGATGACGGTGCGGGTGGACCCGGCGGCTCCGCTGGCCGAGCTGCTCCAGCAGGTGCGGGACGCGCTGCTGGACCTGGCGGCGTATCCGTGGGTGTCCGGCGACCGGATCCGGACGTGGCTCGGGCGGGGCGAGGGTGAGCGGCTCACCGACACCGTGGTGTCCTTCGACCACCGGCCCGAACTCCCGCCGGAGGTACGGGCCGAGCTGGAGGGCCAGGGGATCGAGGTGGACGAGCCGCGTGCGGTGGGCGGCGGGGCCGGTCTGCCGATCACGCCGATCACGCTGAACGCGCGGCACGAGCGCGGGGGTGCGCTGGCGCTGAGCGCGGTGTACGACCGGGCGAGCCTGGCCGACGAGGACGCGTCGGCGGCGCTCGGGCAGTGCGTGAGTCTGCTGCGGGCGCTGGCGCGGATGCCGGAGGCGGATCCGGGGACGACGGTGGGGCAGGCGCTGGCCCTGCTGGCGCACGTCGAGGTGCCGTCCGTGGCGGCGCGGCCGCCGCTGGTCCGGCGGGTCGGTCTGCGCACCCTGCGGGTGGGGGCGCCTTCGGCGGACGTGATCTGTCTGGTGGGTGTGCCGGGGGTGGTGGCGGGGGCGTACGAGCTGTTCGCGCGGCGGCATCGGGGGGTGGAGAGGGTGGTTGTGCTGTGGGTGCCGGATTCGGGGGTGGGAGTGGGGGGCTTGGGGGCCGGGGTGGGGGTGGGGGAGCTGGATGGGGTGCTTGTACCCGGGCGGCGGGTGTTCCTGTGCGGGTGTGGGCCGGGGGCGGGGGCGGCCCAGGCGTTGGCGGATGCGGTGGTCCGGGATGCGGGGCGGGGGGTGGCGGTGACGGTGCTGATGACGGGGGTTGCGGGGGCGGAGGCTACGGCCGATGCGTTGGCTCGGGCGCTGGCTTCGGTCCCGGCTCCGATGCGGTAGCCCTGGCGGGCGGCGGGGGTCGTTGCGGGGGCGGGGCGGGGCGGGGGGGTGGGGTGGGGTGGGGTGTGGTGTGGGTTTGGCTGGCCCTCCGGGGGGGGGGGGCGGGGGGGGCGGGGGCGAGATAGGGGGGCGGGGCGCGGCCCCCGCGCGCAC
>NZ_JBEOXE010000075.1:0-35745 GCF_040296485.1 Streptomyces sp. NPDC002138
GCCGATCTGGGTCGGCTCGATGTCGACGTGGACGAACTTGCGGTCCTTGGTGTAGACGGCCAGGTCACCGGTGTCCCGGCGGAGCCCGCGCTGGCCGCGGGGCTGCGGGCCGCGCTGGCGGTGGCGGACCCGGTGGTCCGCTCGGCCGCGCTGGAGGTGCTGCGGGCGCTGCGGCTGGGGGACGCCGGGCTGTACGCCGCCCGGCTCGGGGACCCCGAGGCGGACGTCCGGATCCACGCGGTGCGGGCCCTGGTGTCGGTGGACGCGGTGGGCGCGCTCGCGGAGGCCGCCGGGGACCGGGCGCGGGAGGTCCGGGTGGCCGTGGCCAAGGGGCTGGCCGCGGTGCGCGGCGCGCGCCCGGGGCCGCTGGATCCGCTGCTGGGCGACCCGGATCCGCTGGTGCGGGGCGCGGCGCTGGGGGCGCTGGCCACCACCGGCTGCCCGGGCCCGTACGCCGAGCGGGCCGTGGCCGCCCTGGCCGGGGACCCGGCGTGGCAGGTCCGGGCCGGAGCCGCGGCCGCGCTGTCGGCGGCGGGGCCGGGGGCGGCCGTACCGCCGCTGGCGAAGGCGCTGGCCGACGCGAACGCGGACGTCCGCAAGGCCGCCGTGCTGGCGCTGCTGGCCCACCGGGACGACCCGGCCGCCCGGTCGGCGCTCGCGACGGCCACCGCCGACCCGGACGCGGACGTCCGCGCGTACGCCGCCCGGGCGGCCGCCTGACCCCCCATTGGGCGTGCACCGCGTGCGCCCCCGCACACTCCCGGACAGGGTGGAGGCACGTCCCCCACCTGCCAGGAGCCCCGATGTCCGCACGCACCCTGAAGGCCGCGCTGTGCTGCGCGGCCGCCGTGTCCCTCGCCCTGGCCGCCGTCCCCGCGGCCCAGGCGGTGGACGGCCCGGCACCCGACCCCCGCAACCGGCAGGCGATGCGCGACATGGCCACGGCGATGGCGGTGACCGCCAAGTACGTGGACGAGCGGGAGGCGATCAAGGACGGGTACGTCCCGCACGGCCAGGAGTGCATGACCAACCCGTTCGGGGTGGGTTCCATGGGCTACCACTACGTCAAGCAGGCCTACTGGGGTTCGCTGGACCCCAGCAAGCCGACCGCGCTCCTCTACAGCACCGAGAAGGACAAGCACGGCCGCCGCAAGCTCCAGACGGTGGAGTGGATGGCCACCGACGGGGACCAGGACCTCAAGACGAGCGACGACCGGCCGAGCATGTTCGGACTGCCCTTCGACGGCCCCATGCCCGGCCACTGGGCGGGCATGCCGAAGCACTACGACCTCCACCTGTGGGCGTACGAGAAGAACCCGGCGGGCCGCTTCCACAACTGGAACCCCGCGCTGACCTGCCCGAAGAAGGCCGCCACCCCGGCCGACCCGGCGCACGTTCACCCATAAGGGCAGTGCTTCCCGGATTCCCGGCGATAGGCTGGTTGTACTCGCGAGACTCCGTGGCATGGGAGCACTACCGATGAGCGTCGAACCCGAGGCCTCCGGGCCGACGTACCACTGGCCGATCCCCCCTGCGGGTGGCTGGACCGCCGACGACCTTGACCGGCTTCCCAATCTGCCTCCGCACACGGAGCTGATCGACGGGAGCCTGATCTTCGTGAGTCCGCAAACGCGTTTCCACATGCGCGCCATGCGCTTCTTCGAATGGCAGCTGCTGTCTCAGGCACCCGACGGGTTCGACGTGCTGCGAGAGTTCACGATCGACATCGACCGGCGTAACAGGCCGGAGCCGGACCTGATCATTGCGCAGGACGATGACGACGACCCCGTCGGAACCCGTCTCCCAGTCGATAAGGTCCGCCTCGCCATCGAGGTCGTTTCCCCCGACTCGGTCGACCGGGACAGGACGGCCAAGCCTCTGAAGTACGCCCGCGCCAAGATCCCCCACTACTGGCGGGTCGAGAACGTAGACAACCGCGCCGTCATCTACGTATTCGAACTGGAACCGGCCACCGGCGCCTACACGAGCACCGGCATCTTTCACGACCACCTGAAGGTCTCTGTCCCGTTCCCCATCGATCTGGACCTCACCGAGATCCGCTTCAAGCAGCGGCCCGCCGCTGAGTAACCCGGTACGCGCCAGGGCCCGGCTCCCTTCGGAAGGGGGCCGGGCCCTGGTGCGTGTGCGAGCCGGTCAGCGGACGAACGTGCTCGCGTGCCCCGCCAGTTCCAGGAAGTACTGGGGCGCCACGCCCAGCACCACCGTCACCGCGACGCCCACCGCGATCGTGGTCATCGTCAGGAACGAGGGGACGGCCACGGTCGGGCCGTCGGCCTTCGGCTCGCTGAAGAACATCAGCACGATGACCCGGATGTAGAAGAACGCCGCGATCGCCGAGGAGATCACACCGACCACGACCAGCGCTCCCGCGCCGCCCTCCGCCGCCGCCTTGAAGACCGCGAACTTACCGGCGAAACCGGAGGTCAGCGGGATGCCGGCGAAGGCGAGCAGGAAGACCGCGAAGACGGCCGCCGTCAGCGGGGAACGCCGGCCCAGGCCCGCCCACTTGGACAGGTGCGTGGCCTCGCCGCCCGCGTCGCGCACCAGCGTGACCACGGCGAAGGCGCCGATCGTCACGAAGGAGTACGCCGCCAGGTAGAAGAGGACGGAGGAGACGCCCTCCTTCGAGGTGGCGATCACACCGGCCAGGATGAAGCCCGCGTGCGCGATCGAGGAGTAGGCCAGCAGCCGCTTCACATCGGTCTGCGTGATCGCGATGACCGCGCCCGCCAGCATCGTGACGATCGCGACGCCCCACATCACCGGGCGCCAGTCCCACCGCAGGCCCGGCAGGACCACGTACAGCAGCCGCAGCAGCGCGCCGAAGGCCGCGACCTTCGTCGCCGCCGCCATGAAACCGGTGACCGGGGTCGGGGCGCCCTGGTAGACGTCCGGGGTCCACATGTGGAAGGGGACCGCGCCGACCTTGAACAACAGGCCCATCAGGATCAGCGCCCCGCCGATCAGCAGCAGCGCGTCGTTGCCCATGGTGCCCGCGAGGGCCGGGTCGATGGTCTGGACGGTGCCGTCGACCACGTCCGCGATCACGGCGTACGAGACGGAGCCCGCGTAGCCGTACACGAGCGCGATGCCGAAGAGCAGGAAGGCGGAGGAGAAGGCGCCCAGCAGGAAGTACTTGACCGCGGCCTCCTGCGACATCAGCCGCTGGCGGCGGGCGAGCGCGCAGAGCAGGTAGAGCGGGAGGGAGAAGACCTCCAGCGCCACGAACAGGGTCAGCAGGTCGTCGGCCGCCGGGAAGATCAGCATCCCGGAGACCGCGAACAGCATCAGCGGGAACACCTCGGTGGTGGCGAACCCGGCCTTGACCGCGGCCTTCTCGCTGTCGCTGCCCGGTACGGACGCCGCCTGGGCGGCGAAGGAGTCCACCCGGTTGCCGTGGACCTCCGGGTCCAGGCGCCGCTCGGCGAAGGTGAAGACGGCGACGACGGAGGCCAGCAGGATGGTGCCCTGCAGGAACAGCGCCGGTCCGTCCACGGCGATCGCGCCCATGGCCGCGACGTGCGCCTTGGCGGTGCCGTACCCGCCCGCGGCGAGCGCCACCACCGCCGCGAAGGCCGAGGCCAGCGCGGCGACGGTGAGGAACACCTGGGCGTAGTAGCGGGCCTTGCGCGGGACGAACGCCTCGACGAGGACGCCGATCAGCGCCGCGCCCAGCACGATCAGCGTGGGCGAGAGCTGCGTGTACTCGATGTGCGGGGCCGGGATCTTGTCGATCGGATCGGCGGCCAGGGACCAGAGGCCCACAGCGGTCGTGCTCACTTGGCGGCCTCCACGCTCTTTACCGGCACGGTGGGCTTGGGGTCCTTCTGCTTCACGTCGGACATGGTGTGCTTCACCGCCGGGTTGACGATCTCGGTCAGCGGCTTCGGGTAGACGCCGAGCCCGATCAGCAGGGCGATCAGCGGGGCGACCACCAGCACCTCCCGCAGGCGCAGGTCCGGCATGGCGCGGACCTCCTCCTTGAGCGGGCCGGTCATGGTGCGCTGGTAGAGGACCAGCGTGTAGAGAGCGGCCAGCACGATGCCGAAGGTGGCGATGATGCCGACGACCGGGTAGCGGGCGAAGGTGCCCACCAGGACCAGGAACTCACTGACGAAGGGTGCGAGGCCCGGCAGCGAGAGGGTGGCCAGGCCGCCGATCAGGAAGGTCCCGGCGAGGACCGGGGCCACCTTCTGCACACCGCCGTAGTCGGCGATGAGCCGGGAGCCGCGGCGCGAGATCAGGAACCCGGCCACCAGCATCAGCGCCGCCGTCGACAGGCCGTGGTTGACCATGTAGAGGGTGGCGCCGGACTGGCCCTGGGAGGTCATCGCGAAGATGCCCAGGATGATGAAGCCGAAGTGCGAGATCGAGGCGTAGGCGACCAGGCGCTTGATGTCGCGCTGGCCGACCGCGAGCAGCGCGCCGTAGACGATGCTGATCAGGGCCAGGACCAGGATGACCGGGGTGGCCCACTTGCTCGCCTCGGGGAAGAGGCCGAGGCAGAAGCGGAGCATCGCGAAGGTGCCGACCTTGTCGACCACCGCGGTGATCAGGACGGCCACCGGGGCGGTGGCCTCGCCCATCGCGTTGGGCAGCCACGTGTGCAGCGGCCACAGCGGGGCCTTCACCGCGAAGGCGAAGAAGAAGCCGAGGAACAGCAGCCGTTCGGTGCCCTGGGACATGTCCAGGGTGCCGGCGGCCCGGGCCTCGACGATCTCCTGGAGGGAGAAGTTCCCGGCGACCACGTACAGCCCGACGACGGCGGCCAGCATGATGAGCCCGCCGGCCAGGTTGTAGAGGAGGAACTTGACCGCCGCGTACGAGCGCTGCGCGGCCGCGTTCTCGTCGGAGCCGCCCGCCGCGGCAGCGGCTGATCGAGAGGAAGTGGCCCGGTCCCCGAAGCCGCCGATGAGGAAGTACATCGGGATGAGCATGGCTTCGAAGAAGATGTAGAAGAGGAAGACGTCGGTGGCCTCGAAGGAGATGATCACCATCGCCTCGACCAACAGGATCAGGGCGAAGAAGCCCTGGGTCGGCCGCCAGCGCTGGCTTCGAGTCTCCAACGGGTCGGCGTCGTGCCAGCCCGCCAGAATGATGAACGGCATCAGGACCGCGGTGAGCGCGATCAGCGCCACCCCGATGCCGTCCACGCCCAGTTCGTAGCGGACCCCGAAGTCCTTGATCCAGGAGTGGGATTCGGTGAGCTGGTAGCGGTCGCCGCTCGGTTCGAAGCGGACCGCGACGAGGGCGGCCAGCGCCAGCGTCGCCAGCGATACCAGCAGCGCGAGCCACTTGGCGGCGGTCCTGCGCGCGGCCGGTACGGCCGCCGTCAGGATCGCGCCGACCGCGGGCAGCGCCGCCGTCGCCGTCAGAAGCGGGAAACTCATCTCACACCGCCCTCATCAGCAGGGTCGCGGCGATCAGGATCGCCGTGCCCCCGAACATCGAGACCGCGTAGCTGCGGGCGTAGCCGTTCTGGAGCTTGCGCAGCCGGCCCGACAGCCCGCCGACGGAGGCGGCGCTGCCGTTGACCACGCCGTCGACGAGGCTGTGGTCGACGTAGACGAGCGAGCGGGTCAGGTGCTCGCCGCCGCGTACCAGCACGACGTGGTTGACGTCGTCCTGGAACAGGTCGCGCCGGGCGGCCCGGGTCAGCAGCGAGCCGCGCGGGGCGACCACCGGGACGGGCCCCCGGCCGTACATCATCCAGGCGACGCCGACACCGAGGACCAGGACCACCATGGTGGACAGGGTCACCGTCAGGGCGCTGACCGGCGGGTTCCCGTGCTCGTGCCCGGTGACGGGCTCCAGCCACTTGAGGAACCGGTCGCCGATCGAGAAGATGCCGCCCGCGAAGACCGACCCGAAGGCCAGCACGATCATCGGGATGGTCATGGACTTCGGGGACTCGTGCGGGTGCGGCATCCGCCCGGCCCGGTCCTCGGCCGCGGGCTCCGCGCTCGGCACGGCGTCCGCGTCGGGCGCCGGCTGCCAGCGCTTCTCGCCGAAGAACGTCAGCAGCATCACGCGGGTCATGTAGAACGCGGTGATCGCGGCGCCCAGCAGGGCGACTCCGCCGAGGATCCAGCCCTCGGTGCCGCCCTTCGCGAAGGCCGCCTCGATGATCTTGTCCTTGGAGAAGAAGCCCGACAGCCCCGGGAAGCCGATGATGGCGAGGTAGCCGAGGCCGAAGGTGACGAAGGTGACCGGCATGTACGTGCGCAGGGCGCCGTACTTGCGCATGTCGACCTCGTCGTTCATCCCGTGCATCACGGAGCCCGCGCCGAGGAAGAGACCGGCCTTGAAGAACCCGTGCGTCACCAGGTGCATGATCGCGAAGACGTAGCCGATGGGGCCGAGGCCCGCGGCCAGGATCATGTAGCCGATCTGCGACATCGTCGACCCGGCGAGGGCCTTCTTGATGTCGTCCTTCGCGCAACCGACGATCGCACCGAAGAGCAGCGTCACCGCGCCGACCACGACGACCGCGGTCTGCGCGTCCGGCGCCCCGTTGAAGATGGCGCCCGAGCGGACGATCAGGTAGACACCGGCGGTCACCATCGTCGCCGCGTGGATCAGGGCCGAGACCGGGGTCGGGCCCTCCATCGCGTCGCCGAGCCAGGACTGCAGCGGCACCTGGGCCGACTTGCCGCAGGCCGCCAGCAGCAGCATCAGGCCGATGGCCGTCAGCTTGCCCTCGGAGACCGGGGCGGCAGCGCCTGATGTCACAGTGCCCACCGCGCCCAGGACCGGCCCGAAGGCGAAGGTCCCGAAGGTGGTGAACATCAGCATGATGGCGATCGACAGGCCCATGTCACCGACCCGGTTGACCAGGAAGGCCTTCTTCGCGGCGGTGGCCGCGCTGGGCTTGTGCTGCCAGAAGCCGATGAGCAGGTACGACGCCAGGCCGACGCCCTCCCACCCGACGTACAGCAGCAGGTAGTTGTCGGCGATGACCAGGAGCAGCATCGCCGCGAGGAACAGGTTGAGGTAGCCGAAGAAGCGGCGGCGGCGCTCGTCGTGCTCCATGTACCCGATCGAGTACACGTGGATGAGCGTGCCGACGCCCGTGATCAGCAGGACGAAGGTCATCGACAGCTGGTCGAGCTGGAAGCCGAGGTCGGCCTGGAAGCCCTCCACCGGAATCCAGCTGAACAGCCGCTGGTGGACGGCCCGGTCCTCGGCGGTGCGGCCTAGCATGTCGAGGAAGAGCACCACGCCGATGCCGAACGAGGCGGCGGCGAACAGGGTGCCGAGCAGGTGCCCGGCCTTGTCGAGCCGGCGGCCGCCGCAGAGCAGCACCGCCGCTCCGAGCAGGGGCGCCGCTACCAGCAGCGCGATCAGGTTCTCCACTGTGAGCGCCCCTTACAGCTTCATCAGGCTGGCGTCGTCGACCGAGGCCGAGTGGCGGGTACGGAACAGCGACACGATGATCGCCAGGCCGACCACGACCTCCGCGGCGGCGACGACCATCGTGAAGAAGGCGATGATCTGGCCGTCGAGATTGCCGTGCATCCGGGAGAAGGTCACGAAGGCCAGGTTGCAGGCGTTGAGCATCAGCTCGACGCACATGAACAGGACGATCGCGTTCTTGCGGACGAGCACGCCCGCCGCGCCGATGGTGAACAGCAGGGCGGCGAGGTAGAGGTAGTTGACGGGATTCACTTCGATGCCTCCTCACGGCCGAGGCTGTCGGACTCACGGCCGAGCCGCTCGGACGAGGCCTGCTCCAGCGCCTTCAGGTCCTCCAGCGCCTTGCCGGACACGTCCCGGATCTGGCCCCGGGCGCGCAGGGTCTTGTTGACGGTCAGCTCGGACGGGGTGCCGTCCGGCAGCAGACCGGCGACGTCCACCGCGTTGTGCCGGGCGTAGACACCGGGGGCGGGCAGCGGCGGGAGCTGGACGCCCTCGCGCACGCGCTTCTCGGCCAGCTCGCGCTGGGTCGCGGCGCGTTCGGTGCGCTCGCGGTGGGTGAGCACCATCGCGCCGACGGCCGCCGTGATGAGCAGCGCGCCGGTGATCTCGAAGGCGAACACGTACTTGGTGAAGATCAGCGTGGCCAGGCCCTCGACGTGGCCCGCGGAGTTGACCTTCCCCAGCCCGTTGAAGTGGGTCAGGGAGGCGTTGCGGATCCCGGCGATCAGCAGGATGCCGAAGCCGAGCCCGCACAGCAGGGCCAGCCAGCGCTGACCCTTGAGGGTCTCCTTGAGCGAGTCCGCGGCGGTGACGCCGACGAGCATGACCACGAAGAGGAAGAGCATCATGATGGCGCCGGTGTAGACGATGACCTGGACGACGCCCAGGAAGTACGCCCCGTTGGCGAGGTAGAAGACCGCCAGGATGATCATCGTCCCGGCCAGGCACAGGGCGCTGTGGACGGCCTTCTTCATCAGGATCGTGCACAGCGCGCCGATCACGGCGACGGTGCCCAGGACCCAGAACTGCACGGCCTCACCGGTGGAGGTGAGCGAAGCGGCGGCCATGGCGTTCACGCGCCGACCCCCTCGGTGGCGGTCCCGTCGGCGGTCTCGGCGGTCTCGGCCGTCCCGCCCGTCTCGCCCTTGGAGACGGCGACCTGGCGGACGGTGCCCGGGGCGGCCTCGGTGACCAGCCCGCGGTAGTAGTCCTGGTCGTCCGTGCCCGGGAAGATGGAGTGCGGGGCCTCGACCATGCCCTCGGTCAGACCCGCGAGGAGCTGCTCCTTGGTGTAGATGAGCGCCTCGCGGCTGGAGTCGGCCAGCTCGAACTCGTTCGTCATGGTCAGCGCCCGGGTCGGGCACGCCTCGACGCACAGCCCGCACAGGATGCAGCGGGCGTAGTTGATCTGGTAGACGCGGCCGTAGCGCTCGCCCGGGGAGTAGCGCTCCTCCTCGGTGTTGTCCGCGCCCTCCACGTAGATGGCGTCGGCGGGACAGGCCCAGGCGCACAGTTCGCACCCGATGCACTTCTCCAGACCGTCCGGATGGCGGTTGAGCTGGTGCCGTCCGTGGAAGCGGGGAGCGGTGGTCTTGTGCTGCTCCGGGTACTGCTCGGTCAGCCGCTTCTTGAACATGGCCTTGAAGGTCACGCCGAAGCCGGCCACCGGGTTCTGCCACTTCTCGTTCTCGTCGGCGTCAGACATCTTCAGCACCCTCCTCTCGGTCACTGTCGGAATTCGGCCCGCCACTGACGATCAGCTCCCGCTCGCTGCGGGGCCGCCTGCGCGGTACGGGTGCCAGGGACTGGCCGGGCTTCGGCGGAACCGGGAAACCGCCCGCCAGCGGATCGAAGGGCGCGGCGTCGCCGGTCTCCGCGGCCGCCGCCTTCCCCTTGCGGTCACGGAAGACGTCCGCGACCAGCGAGAGCAGCAGCACCGCCACGACGCCCCCGCCGACGTACAGCACGATCTCCGAGAAGTCGTACCGCTCGTTGCGCAGCGCCCGGACCGTCGCCACGAGCATCAGCCAGACGACGGAGACCGGGATCAGGACCTTCCAGCCGAGCTTCATCAGCTGGTCGTAGCGCACGCGCGGCAGCGTGCCGCGCAGCCAGATGAAGAAGAAGAGGAGCAGTTGGACCTTGAGGACGAACCAGAGCATCGGCCACCAGCCGTGGTTCGCGCCCTCCCAGTACGTCGAGATCGGCGCCGGGGCCCGCCAGCCGCCCAGGAACAGGGTGGTCGCGACCGACGAGACGGTGACCATGTTGACGTACTCGGCCAGCATGAACAGCGCGAACTTGATGGAGGAGTACTCGGTGTTGAAGCCGCCGACCAGGTCGCCCTCGGACTCCGGCATGTCGAAGGGGGCGCGGTTGGTCTCGCCCACCATCGTGACGACGTAGATGATGAAGGACACCGGCAGCAGCACGATGAACCAGCGGTCGCCCTGCGCCTCCACGATCTTCGAGGTCGACATCGACCCCGAGTAGAGGAAGACCGAGGCGAAGGCCGCGCCCATCGCGATCTCGTACGAGATCATCTGCGCGCAGGAGCGCAGGCCGCCGAGCAGCGGGTACGTCGAGCCGGAGGACCAGCCCGCGAGCACGATGCCGTAGATCCCGACCGAGGCCACCGCGAGCACGTACAGCATCGCGATCGGCAGGTCGGTGAGCTGCATCGTGGTGCGCTGGCCGAAGATCGAGACCTCGTTGTCGGAGGGCCCGAAGGGGATCACCGCGATCGCCATGAAGGCCGGTACCGCCGCGATGATCGGGGCCAGGATGTACACCACCTTGTCGGCCCGCTTGACGACGATGTCTTCCTTGAGCATCAGCTTGACGCCGTCGGCGAGCGACTGGAGGAAGCCCCAGGGGCCGTGCCGGTTGGGGCCGATGCGCAGCTGCATCCAGGCGACGACCTTGCGCTCCCACACGATGGAGAAGAGCACGGTCACCATCAGGAAGGCGAAGCAGAACACCGCCTTGATCAGGACCAGCCACCAGACGTCCTTGCCGAACAGCGACAGGTCCTCGGCAGCGATTTGTACGCCGTTCACGCGTCCACCTCCGAAGTGGCGTCGCCGGTCTCGGCCCGCCGGGTCGCGGGGCCGATGCGGACCAGGGCGCCCGGGCGGGCTCCGGTGTCCGCGAGGACGCCGGAGCCGATGGAGTTCAGCGGGAGCCAGACCACCCGGTCGGGCATCTCGGTGATCCGCAGCGGGAGTTCCACCGAACCGGCCGGGCCGGTGACGGCGAGGACGTCGCCGTTCTTGACCCCGGTCTCGGCGGCGGTGGCCGCCGAGAGCCGGGCACTGGCCTCGTGCCGGGTCCCGGCCAGGGCCTCGTCACCGTCCTGGAGCCGCCCCTGGTCCAGGAGCAGCCGGTGGCCCGCGAGGACCGCCTCGCCCGCGCCCGGCCGGGGCAGCGACGCGCGGTCCGCGCCCTGGGCGCTCGCGTACGCACCGGCCCACGGCCCGAGCCGGTCCAGCTCGCGGCGTACGGCGTGCACGTCGGCCAGCGCGATCGGCCGGTCGGCGGCGTCGGCCAGCATGTGCAGCACGCGGGCGTCGGCCGGGGCCAGCCTGCGGGTCATCTGGTCGGGCTTCAGCGCGGCCTCGAAGGGACGCAGGCGGCCCTCCCAGTTGATGAAGGCACCCGCCTTCTCGGCGACGGCCGCCACCGGGAAGACCACATCGGCGTGATCGGTGACCTCGCTCGGCCGCAGCTCCAGGGAGACCACGAAGGCCTCCCGGAGCGCCTCGCGGGCCCGGGCCGGGTCCGGCAGGTCGATGACCTCGACGCCCGCGACGAGCAGCGCGCCCAGCTCGCGGCCCGCCGCCGCCTCGATGATCTGGCCGGTGTCACGGCCGTAGCGGTGCGGGAGTTCGTCCAGGCCCCAGGCCGCAGCGACCTCCTCGCGGGCCCGCGGATCGGTGGCCGGACGGGCCCCCGGCAGCAGGGACGCCAGCGCGCCCGCCTCCAGGGCGGCCCGCTCACCGGCCCGGCGCGGGATCCACACCAGGCGGGCGCCGGTCGCGGTGGCCGCCCGCACCGCCGCGGTCAGCGCGCCGGGGACGGCGGCGAGCCGCTCGCCGACCACGATGACCGCGCCCGGCAGGCGCAGCGCCTCGGCGGCCGCCCGGCCGCCGTCCTCCAGGCCGGTGCCGGAGGCGAGGGCGTCGAGCCACTCGGGTTCGGTGCCGGGGGCGGCGGCCAGCAGGGTGCCGCCCGCCTTCTCCAGGCCGCGGGTGGCGAACGGCGCGAGGCCGAAGGTCCGCTGCTTGCGCTTGAGGTGCGCCTTGCGCAGCCGCAGGAAGACCCCGGGGGCCTCCTCCTCGGACTCGATGCCCGCGAGCAGGACGGCGGGCGCCGCCTCCAGCGAGGTGTAGGTGACCCCGCTGCCGTCGAGGTCCTTGCCGCGGCCGGCGACCGAGGAGGCCAGGAAGTCGGTCTCCTCCGCGCTGTGCACCCGGGCCCGGAAGTCGATGTCGTTGGTGTCGAGCACCACCCGCGCGAACTTGGCGTAGGCGTAGGCGTCCTCGACGGTCAGCCGGCCGCCGGTGAGCACCCCCGCCCGGCCGCGCGCCCCGGACAGCCCGGCGGCCGCGGCCGCCAGCGCCTCGGGCCAGCTCGCCGGGGCGAGCACCCCGTCCGTGCCCCGCACCAGCGGGGTGGTGAGCCGGTCGGGGCGCTGCGCGTAGCGGAACCCGAAGCGGCCCTTGTCGCAGATCCACTCCTCGTTGACCTCGGGGTCCTCGGCCGCCAGCCGGCGCAGCACCTTGCCGCGGCGGTGGTCGGTGCGGGTGGCGCAACCGCCCGCGCAGTGCTCGCACACGCTCGGGGAGGAGACCAGGTCGAAGGGACGCGAGCGGAACCGGTAGGCGGCGGAGGTGAGCGCGCCGACCGGGCAGATCTGGATGGTGTTGCCGGAGAAGTACGACTCGAAGGGGTCGCCCTCGCCCGTGCCGACCTGCTGCAGCGCGCCGCGCTCCAGAAGCTCGATCATCGGGTCGCCCGCCACCTGGTTGGAGAACCGGGTGCAGCGCGCGCACAGCACGCACCGCTCGCGGTCCAGCAGCACCTGGGTGGAGATCGGCACGGGCTTCTCGTAGGTCCGCTTCCGTCCTTCGAAGCGGGACTCGGAGTTGCCGTGGGACATCGCCTGGTTCTGCAGCGGGCACTCGCCGCCCTTGTCGCAGACCGGGCAGTCCAGCGGGTGGTTGATGAGCAGCAGCTCCATCACCCCGCGCTGGGCCTTGTCGGCGACCGGCGAGGTCTGCTGCGTCTTGACGACCATGCCGTCGGTGCAGGTGATGGTGCAGGAGGCCATCGGCTTGCGCTGGCCCTCGACCTCGACGATGCACTGCCGGCAGGCGCCGACCGGGTCGAGGAGCGGGTGGTCGCAGAACCGGGGGATCTCGACGCCGATCTGCTCGGCGGCCCGGATGACCAGGGTCCCCTTGGGCACCGACAGTTCGATGCCGTCGATGGTCAGGGACACCAGGTCCGCGGGCGGCCGCGCTGCCTCTCCGCCACCGGCGGGAGCATTACTGGTGACGGTCACGCGTTCACCTCCGTGTCAGCCCAGAGGGTCGACTTCTTGGGGTCGAAGGGGCAGCCCTTGCCCGTGATGTGCTGCTCGTACTCCGCGCGGAAGTACTTCAGCGAGGAGAAGATGGGGCTGGCCGCGCCGTCGCCGAGCGCGCAGAAGGACTTGCCGTTGATGTTGTCGGCGATGTCGTTCAGCTTGTCCAGGTCGGACATGACGCCCTTGCCCGCCTCGATGTCGCGCAGCAGCTGGACGAGCCAGTACGTGCCCTCGCGGCAGGGGGTGCACTTGCCGCAGGACTCGTGCGCGTAGAACTCGGTCCAGCGGGTGACGGCCCGCACCACGCAGGTCGTCTCGTCGAAGCACTGCAGGGCCTTGGTGCCCAGCATGGATCCGGCGGCGCCCACGCCCTCGTAGTCGAGGGGCACGTCCAGGTGCTCCTCGGTGAACATCGGGGTGGAGGAGCCGCCGGGGGTCCAGAACTTCAGCCGGTGCCCGGGGCGCATCCCGCCGCTCATGTCGAGGAGCTGGCGCAGGGTGATGCCGAGGGGGGCCTCGTACTGCCCGGGTCCCACGACGTGCCCGCTGAGCGAATACAGCGTGAAACCGGGGGACTTCTCGGTTCCCATCGACTTGAACCAGTCCTTGCCCCGGTTCAGGATCGCGGGAACGGACGCGATGGACTCGACGTTGTTCACCACGGTGGGGCACGCGTAGAGCCCCTCGACCGCGGGGAAGGGGGGACGCAGCCTGGGCTGGCCCCGCCTGCCTTCGAGCGAGTCGAGGAGCGCGGTCTCCTCACCGCAGATGTACGCGCCCGCGCCCGCGTGGACCGTCAGCTCCAGGTCCAGGCCGCTGCCGAGCACGTCCTTGCCGAGGTAGCCCGCCGCGTAGGCCTCCCGCACGGCCTCGTGCAGGCGGCGCAGGACGGGCACGGTCTCGCCGCGCAGGTAGATGAAGGCGTGCTGCGAGCGGATCGCGTAACAGGCGATCACGATGCCCTCGATGAGGGAGTGCGGGTTGGCGAAGAGCAGCGGGATGTCCTTGCAGGTCCCCGGCTCCGACTCGTCCGCGTTCACGACGAGGTAGTGCGGCTTGCCGTCGCCCTGCGGAATGAACTGCCACTTCATTCCGGTGGGGAAGCCCGCGCCGCCGCGGCCGCGCAGCCCCGAGTCCTTCACGTACGCGATCAGGTCGTCCGGGGTCATCGCGAGCGCCTTGCGCAGGCCCTCGTACCCGTCGTGCCGCCGGTAGGTCTCCAGCGTCCACGACTGCGGCTCGTCCCAGAACGCGGAGAGCACGGGAGCCAGCAGTTTCTCGGGGCTGGTGCCGTTCTCGTTCAGTTCGGTGGTCACCGTCATCACTCCCCCTCCTCGGCGCTCGCCTCGGCGCGCGGGTGGACGACCTTGCCGTTCTGGTGCGGGATCTCGCCGCGCGCGATGCGCAGGCCGATCAGTGAGGCGGGTCCGGCGCCGCCGCTCGCCTCGACGGCGCCGGGGCGCTCGTCCGGGAAGCCGGCCAGGATCCGGGCCGTCTCCTTGTACGTGCACAGCGGCGCGCCCCGGGTCGGCTGCACCGGGCGGCCCGCGAGCAGGTCGTCGACCAGGGCCTTGGCGGACTCGGGGGTCTGGTTGTCGAAGAACTCCCAGTTGACCATCACCACGGGGGCGAAGTCGCAGGCCGCGTTGCACTCGATGTGCTCCAGCGTCACCTTGCCGTCGCCGGTGGTCTCGTTGTTGCCGACGCCCAGGTGCTGCTTCAGCTCGTCGAAGATGGCGTCGCCGCCCATGACCGCGCACAGGGTGTTCGTACAGACGCCGACCTGGTAGTCGCCGGAGGGCTTGCGGCGGTACATCGTGTAGAAGGTGGCGACCGCGGTGACCTCGGCGGTGGTCAGGCCCAGCATCTCGGCGCAGAACCGGATGGCGGTGCGCGAGACGTACCCCTCCTCGGACTGCGTGAGGTGCAGCAGCGGCAGCAGCGCGGAGCGGCTGTCGGGGTAGCGGGCGATGATCTCCCGCGCGTCCGCCGCCAGCCGGGCGTGCACCTCGGCCGGGTAGTCGGGGGCGGGCAGCTGGGGCATCCCCAGGGAGAGGGGGGGCTGGGGGGTGTCCCCTCCAGAAAGCGCGGTGGTCATCGGTCGACGCCTCCCATCACGGGGTCGATGGAGGCGACGGCCACGATGACGTCGGCGACCTGGCCGCCCTCGCACATCGCCGCCATGGCCTGCAGGTTGGTGAAGGACGGGTCGCGGAAGTGGACCCGGTAGGGGCGGGTCCCGCCGTCGGAGACGACGTGGACGCCCAGTTCGCCCTTGGGGGACTCGACGGCGGCGTACACCTGGCCGGCCGGCACCCGGAAGCCCTCGGTCACCAGCTTGAAGTGGTGGATGAGGGCCTCCATGGAGGTGCCCATGATGTTCTTGATGTGGTCCAGCGAATTGCCGAGGCCATCCGGTCCCATCGCGAGCTGCGCGGGCCAGGCGATCTTCTTGTCGGCGACCATGACCGGGCCGGGCTCCAGCCGCTCCAGGCACTGCTCGACGATCCGCAGCGACTGGCGCATCTCTTCCAGGCGGATCAGGAACCGCCCGTAGGAGTCGCAGGACTCGGTGGTCGGCACGTCGAAGTCGTACTCCTCGTACCCGCAGTACGGGTCCGACTTGCGCAGGTCGTGCGGCAGGCCCGCCGAGCGCAGGACGGGTCCGGTCGCGCCGAGCGCCATGCAGCCGGTGAGGTCGAGGTAGCCGACGTCCTGCATGCGGGCCTTGAAGATGGGGTTGCCGGTGGCGAGCTTGTCGTACTCCGGCAGGTTCTTCTTCATGGTCTTCACGAAGTCGCGCAGCTGGTCCATCGCGCCCGCGGGCAGGTCCTGGGCGAGGCCGCCGGGGCGGATGAACGCGTGGTTCATGCGCAGGCCGGTGATCAGCTCGAAGAGGTCGAGGATCAGCTCGCGGTCGCGGAAGCCGTAGATCATGATCGTGGTCGCGCCCAGCTCCATGCCGCCGGTGGCGATGCACACCAGGTGGGAGGAGAGCCGGTTCAGCTCCATCAGCAGGACGCGGATGGCGGTGGCGCGGTCGGGGATCTGGTCCGTGATGCCGAGGAGCTTCTCGACGCCCAGGCAGTACGCCGTCTCGTTGAAGAACGGCGTCAGGTAGTCCATGCGCGTCACGAAGGTGGTGCCCTGCGTCCAGTTCCGGAATTCGAGGTTCTTCTCGATGCCGGTGTGCAGGTAGCCGATTCCGCAGCGGGCCTCGGTGACCGTCTCCCCGTCGATCTCCAGGATCAGCCGCAGCACGCCGTGCGTGGACGGGTGCTGGGGACCCATGTTGACGATGATCCGCTCGTCGTCGGCGCGGGCGGCCGACTGCACGACCTCGTCCCAGTCGCCGCCGGTGACGGTGTAGACGGTGCCCTCGGTGGTCTCGCGGGAGGAGGCGTGGGACGTCTCGGGTGAAGTGGACATCAGCTGTACGACCTCCGCTGGTCGGGAGCCGGGATCTGGGCACCCTTGTACTCGACGGGGATGCCGCCGAGCGGGTAGTCCTTGCGCTGCGGGAAGCCCTGCCAGTCGTCCGGCATCATGATCCGGGTGAGGGCCGGGTGCCCGTCGAAGACCAGGCCGAAGAAGTCGTACGTCTCGCGCTCGTGCCAGTCGTTGGTCGGGTAGACCGAGACCAGCGACGGGACGTGCGGATCGCGGTCCGGGACCGAGACCTCCAGGCGCAGCACGCGGCCGTGGGTGATCGAGCGCAGGTGGTAGACGGCGTGCAGCTCGCGCCCCTTGTCCTCGGGGAAGTGCACGCCCGAGACGCCGGTGCACAGTTCGAAGCGCAGGGCCGGGTCGTCGCGCAGGGTGGAGGCCACCCGCACCAGGTGCTCGCGCGCGATGTGGAAGGTGAGCTCGCCGCGGTCGACGACCGTCTTCTCGATGGCGTTCCCCGGGACCAGGTCCTGCTCCTCCAGGGCGCCTTCCAGCTCGTCGGCGACCTCGTCGAAGTACGAGCCGTACGGACGGCTGGTCGCGCCGGGCAGCGCCACGGTGCGCACCAGGCCGCCGTAGCCGCTGGTGTCGCCGCCGTTCTCGGCACCGAACATGCCCTTGCGGACGCCGATGACCTCGCCCCCGGCGCCGCCGCGGGGAGCGGGAACGTTCCCGTTCTCCTCCGGCTCTTCGTTCGTCGTGCTCACCGGAGCAGCCCCTTCATCTCAATGGTGGGGAGCGCCTTGAGGGCCGCCTCCTCCGCCTCTCGGGCCGCCTCCTGCTGGTTCACACCGAGCTTGGAGCCCTGGATCTTCTGGTGGAGCTTGAGGATCGCGTCCATCAGCATCTCGGGGCGGGGCGGGCAGCCGGGCAGATAGATGTCCACGGGGACGATGTGGTCGACGCCCTGGACAATTGCGTAGTTATTGAACATTCCACCCGATGATGCGCAAACCCCCATGGAAATAACCCATTTGGGAGAAGGCATCTGGTCATACACCTGCCGCAGTACGGGCGCCATCTTCTGGCTCACCCGGCCGGCCACGATCATCAGATCGGCCTGCCGCGGCGAACCCCGGAAGACCTCCATGCCGAAGCGGGCCAGGTCGTACCGGCCCGCTCCGGTGGTCATCATCTCGATGGCGCAGCACGCGAGGCCGAACGTGGCCGGGAAGACGGATGACTTGCGCACCCAGCCCGCGGCCTGTTCGACGGTGGTCAGCAGAAAGCCGCTCGGCAGCTTCTCTTCCAGTCCCATGGAAAATTCAGCCCCTCAGTCCCATTCCAGGCCGCCCCGCCGCCATACGTACGCGTAGGCGACGAAGACGGTGAGCACGAAGAGCAGCATCTCGACGAGCCCGAAGATCCCCAGGGAGTCGAAGGTGACGGCCCAGGGGTAGAGGAAGACAACCTCGATGTCGAAGACGATGAAGAGCATCGCCGTCAGGTAGTACTTGATCGGGAAACGCCCGCCGCCGGCCGGAACCGGGGTCGGTTCGATACCGCATTCATAGGCGTCAAGCTTTGCCCGGTTGTACCGCTTTGGGCCGATCAGCGTGGCCATGACCACGGAGAAGATCGCAAACCCTGCGCCGAGGGCGCCGAGCACGAGGATGGGCGCGTACGCATTCACGCTCCTCGCTCCTTCCAGTCGTCCTTGACCGTTGGACCGCTGCACCGGCGCGCTGTCCCACCTCGCGAAGATCAGACTTTCGATCGAGCGCTTGCATGTGAGGCAGTTCACAAGCCGGACTGGTGCGCATCTTATGCCTGCCGGTCTGTGATCTGCGACACGGGTAACAACAACGAGTTTGTGATCTCCACCACCTGACGAACGATCATGAAGTCCGATGAGTGGTGATCTTCATACGCGAAGCATCCACATGATCACCAAAGGTGACATCCGAGTCCGTCATCGCAGGTGGAGGAGGTGTCGCCCTATCAAACGGTGCGCACTGCATGCAAATTGGCGGCACGTCGGCGCGGGTGGTAAAGGGAAGCCGCGTAGCCCGGTCGGGGGACCCGCCGGGGACGGCGGTGGACGCGTGCATCCGTTCACGAACTTCACGGACTCATCACGGGCGGGTCACAGCAGCCGCATGACGTGACACTTCTGTGACCTGTGCCACATTGGAATTCCCCGGCGGGAAAGGGGGCTTGGCCATCTGTGCGGGTGGATGGTAGCCACCTGATCAATTCGGACTTATTACCGAAAGCCCATGATCACAGGCTTGCGGGGCCGTGTCCGGTTCGCCCGTTACGCCGTCAATAAGACGCGCGACGCGCCCGGTTAAACCTCTTCTGGCGCAACTGTGGCGCAGACCACGTTTCTTGAAGCGACCCACGACCCCCTGATACCGGTTGTCCCTATGTCCCACACCGCTCACATACCCAGCCACCGGAAGCCCCGCCGCAGCGCCTCGAAGCTCGCGGTCCGAGCCGGAGTTGCCGGTGGCGTTCTCAGCACGCTGGCGATGGCCGGCACGGCGAGCGCGTCCCCCGCCGCCGAGCCCGCCACCGAGACGACCCTCGAGATGCCGGTCCTGAACATGGACCTCGGCTCCGAGGTGTCCTCCGCCGTCATCAAGGCCGCGGACAACACCCGCGCCCAGGCCCTCGTCGGCGAACTGACCGCCCAGGAGGAGACCGCCCGTACCGGCGCCGCCGCCGAGGCCAAGCTCGCCAAGGCCGACGCCCAGGCCAAGGCCGACGCGGAGAAGAAGGCCGCGGACGAGGCCAACCGCCAGGCCGACGCCGACCGCGCCAACCGCGCTTCGGGCCGCACGCAGCTCGCGAGCGCCTCCGCGTCCGGTTCGTCCTCCTCCGGCTCCTCGGCGGACTCCGACGACTCCGGTGTCCGCGCCCCGGCCACCGGTTCGGCCTCGGCCATCATCAACTTCGCGCGCAACCAGGTCGGCAAGTCCTACGTCATGGGCGGCACCGGCCCGTACTCGTACGACTGCTCCGGTCTCGTGCAGGCCGCCTACCGCCAGGTCGGCGTCTCCCTGCCGCGCATGTCGCAGGACCAGTCCGCCGAGGGCTCGTCCGTCTCCCTGAGCAACCTCCAGGTGGGCGACGTCCTGTACTGGGGCAGCCGCGGCAACGCCTACCACGTCGCCATCTACAGCGGCGGCGGCAAGTTCATCGGCGCGCAGAACTCCGGCACCGGCATCGTCGAGCGCCCGCTGAGCTACGACCCGCCGACGGGCGCCGTCCGCATCCTCTGACGGTTCCCCGGGCAGGCGTCCGGCGGCCCCGCGGCCGCCCTTCGACGCCCCGGCGCGTCCCCGGACGCCGCCGAAGGGCCGGTACTCCCCCGCTCGGGGGGCGAGTACCGGCCCTCGGCCCGTTCTGTCCCGCTGTGCGGGGCAAGGGCGCTGACGGGCCGTCTCGGCGGCCCTCCGGCCCCCGGCGGGGTGGGTCCGCCCCGGGCGCGCCCCGGCCGTCCTGGCGGCCGCCACGGCCCTCGGACCGCCCGTACGGAACCGGTCATGGCCGTACGGTGACGACGCGCACCCCGGAGCCCTACCATCCTTGGCAGGAGGTGGCCGGATTGAGCACGCACCACGACGCGCACCACAGCGACCACGACGGGCGGCACGGCGCGCAGAACCACGACCGCGCCCCCGCGCCCGACGCGACCGCGGTCGCCGCCGCCGTGGGCCTCGGTCTGCTCGCCCTGGGCGGCTGGCTCCTGACCACCACCCGCCCCTGGACCCGCCCGGACGGCCCGGCCGTCCTGGCCCTGTACTGGGGTTCCTCGCTGGGCGTCCTGCTGTGCGGCCTGCTCCTGGTGCGCCGCGGCGTCCACGCCGTCCACGGCTCGGACGCGGTCCCGCTGGACGACGTACCCACCGGGAGCGGCGGCATCGCCCACCTCCCGCGGCTCGCCCCGCCGGAACCCCCGGCGTAACCCCCGGCGTAACCCCGCGCGTCACCGCCCAGCCGGGGACGGCCATGGCCCGCACCCGGCGACCGGCTCCTCCGCATGCGGCCACCCGCACACGAGGAGATTCGTGAACCGCCGCACAACGACCGTCTTACTCACCGCCGTCCTGGCCGCCGCGTGTCTGACCGCGTGCGGAACCGATCAGGACGGCGTGCTGCCCCCGGCCGGGCCACGGCCCGTCTCGACGCCCGCGCCCCCGCCCCCGCCCCCGGCCGCGACGGGCAAACCCGGCAAGTCCGGCGGCGGCGCGGCGAAGGAGAAGGAACTCCCGCCCTGGCCGGACGCGGCGGCCCAGGACCGGTACATCTCGGCGCTGACGGCCATCGACCCGGACATCGTCCACAACAAGCCCGACAAGGCCGTCGACCGCGGCCGCAACCTCTGCCAGTCGATCGCGCGCTTCCCCGGCGACCGGAAGCGGCAGACCGACCTGGCGAACCAGCGGTTCGGCTCCCCCGCCCACCCGACGGGCTTCGGCCCCGCCAAGGCCGCCAACATCGTCGACGCGGTCCACACCCACCTCTGCCCGGCCTACTGACCCGCCCCCGCACCGCCCGGCGGCGCACACGGGCCGCCGGGCGGCGGCTGCGGGAAGTCAGGGGCAGGCGGTCAGCGGGCAGGCGGTCAGGCCTTCGGGGCGACCTTGGTTCCACTGAGGTAAGCATCGGACGGGAAGTTTCCTACCGCCGGTGGTACGTTTTGGGTATGAGCAGTCACGTGGCACCCCAGGCCGTCGAGCGGGCCGGTAAGAGATCCGTGTCGCTCGCCCAGTCGTTGATCAAGGAAGTCGAGGAACGCGCGGGCAAGAGCGGGTTCTCCTCCGTCGTGGCCGAAGCCCTGGAGGAATGGCTCGCCGCGCAGAAGCTCCGCGAGGTCGTGACCGCCGACCGCAAGGCCTTCGGCCCCGTCTCCGCCGAAGCACGGCGGCAGGCGGAACAGGAATGGTGAGCAAACGCCTCAAGATCAAGGCAAAGAGCGAGGGCACACTCGTCCTGGATGCTCAAGGTCTCTCACTGCACGTCGACGGCGACGAGGGGATGCGCGCGCGCATCGAGGTCGCCCAGCAGAGCGGCCGGCGCGTCGCGCTCTCCGCCCTGACTCCCCTGGAGGTGCGCCGAACCGGCGAGGCCGGCAAGCGACTCCAGTTCCTGCTTTCCCGTTTTGATGTGAAACCGGTCAACGACGCGGTGACAGAAGCCGCAGCGAAGCTGCTGGATGCCTCGGGCCTCGACGGGCACGAATGCCTCGTGGACGCACTCGTGGTCGCCACGGCCGCACTCTGCACTCCCCCGGTGCTCCTCGTCACTTCTGACGAGTCGCACATCCCAGCGCTGTGCAAGGCTGCCGAGGAACTACCAGGCTCACCGAAAGTGAAGATCGTCAACGTCTGAAAGTCGGATGCGGGGCCTGGCCGCTCAGCTTTCCACCAAGCGGCCAGGGCTTGAATGATCAGGCCTTCGGGGCGACCTTGCTCAGGCCGTTGATGATGCGGTCCATCGCGTCGCCGCCCTGGGGGTCGGTCAGGTTCGCCAGCATCTTCAGCGTGAACCGCATCAGCACCGGGTGCGTCAGGCCGCGCTGGGCGGCGATCTTCATCACCTTCGGGTTGCCGATCAGCTTCACGAAGGCGCGGCCCAGCGTGTAGTAGCCGCCGTAGGTCTCCTTGAGGACCTTCGGGTAGCTGTGCAGCGCCAGTTCGCGCTGCGCCGGGGTGGCACGGGCGTGGGCCTGGACGATGACCTCGGCCGCGATCTGGCCCGACTCCATCGCGTAGGCGATGCCCTCGCCGTTGAACGGATTGACGAGGCCGCCCGCGTCGCCCACCAGCAGCAGGCCCTTGGTGTAGTGCGGCTGCCGGTTGAAGGCCATCGGCAGGGCCGCGCCGCGGATCGGCTGCGTCATGTTCTCCGGGGTGTAGCCCCAGTCGGCGGGCATCGACGCGCACCACGCCTTCAGCACCTCGCGCCAGTCCAGCTCCTTGAAGGCGGAGGAGGAGTTGAGGATGCCGAGGCCGACGTTCGACGTGCCGTCGCCCATGCCGAAGATCCAGCCGTAGCCGGGCAGCAGCCGGTCCTGCCCGCCGCGCCGGTCCCACAGCTCCAGCCACGACTCCAGGTAGTCGTCGTCGTGGCGCGGGGAGGTGAAGTACGTGCGGACGGCCACGCCCATCGGGCGGTCCTCGCGCCGGTGCAGGCCCATCGCCAGCGACAGCCGGGAGGAGTTGCCGTCGGCCGCGACCACCAGCGGGGCCCGGAAGGTGACGGCGGTCTTCTCCTCGCCCAGCTTCGCGTGCACACCGGTGATGTGACCGGTGCGGGCGTCACGGACCGGCTCGCCGACGTTGCAGCGCTCGTACAGCCGGGCACCGGCCTTCTGGGCCTGCCGCGCGAGCGTCTCGTCGAAGTCGTCGCGCTTGCGCACGAGGCCGTAGTCGGGGAAGGAGGCCAGCTCGGGCCAGTCCAGCTGGAGCCGCTGCCCGCCGCCGATGATCCGCAGACCCTTGTTGCGCAGCCAGCCGGCCTCTTCGGAGACGTCGATGCCCATCGCCACGAGCTGCTTGGTCGCGCGCGGGGTCAGACCGTCGCCGCAGACCTTCTCGCGCGGGAAGGCCGTCTTCTCCAGCAGCAGGACGTCGAGTCCGGCCTTGGCGAGGTAGTACGCGGTGGTGGAGCCGGCGGGCCCGGCCCCGACGACGATCACATCCGCGGAGTGTTCGGAGAGGGGCTCGGTCACTGCGGGATCTCCCGAAGGCTCGATAAGGGGTGCCGAACGGCACGAGACATGTGCAGTCTAAGCAGCGAGAGAGATCACGATCCGAAGGGCTGCCCACGATGACCGCCTCACCGCCCCGGCCGCTCCCCGCCGTAGAGCTGCGCGTGCCCACCGACGAAGACGCGCACGCCTGGCACCGGGTGTTCGGCCACCCCGACGTCATGGAGTTCCTGGGCGGTCCCGCCGAACTCTCCGTGTACGAGGAATTCACCGCCCGCCAGCGGTTGCACGACGCCCGGCACGGCTTCTGCCTGTGGACCCTCGTGGACGCCGACGGCGCGGTCATGGGCTTCACCGGGGCCCAGCCGTGGCCCAAGCCCTGGGGCCCGCCCCTCGGCGAGATCGAGATCGGCTGGCGGCTCGGCCGCGAGTTCTGGGGCAAGGGGTACGCGTACGCCGCCGCGCTCGCCACCGTCGAACGGGTCCGCGCGGCGGGCGTGCCGCATGTCATGGCGATGATCGACGCGCGCAACACCCGGTCCCTCGCCGTGGCGGAACGGCTCGGCATGAACCTGGCCGAGGAGTTCACCACTCCGGGTGGCAACCCGGGCCGCAAGTACACGCTGGACTTCCCCGAGAACGCGCGGGAGGAGACGGGTACGGCCCAGAAGACGGGTACGGCCCAGAAGACGGGACGGCCCTGAAGACGGGTACGGCCTAGAAGACGGACAGGCCGGTCAGCGTCGTGAACCGGTCCAGGGCCGCCACGCCCGCCACCGAGTTGCCCTGGGCGTCCAGCCCGGGGCTCCACACGGCGAGCGTGCACAGGCCCGGGACCACGGCGACGATGCCGCCGCCGACCCCGCTCTTGCCGGGCAGGCCGACGCGGTAGGCGAACTCGCCCGCCGCGTCGTACGTCCCGCACGTCAGCATCACCGCGTTGACCTGCTTGGCCTCGCTGCGGGTCAGCAGCCGCGAGCCGTCGGCGCGCAGCCCGTGCCGGGCCAGGAAGCGGGCGGCGCGGGCCAGGTCACCACAGGTCAGCTCGATCGAGCACTGCCAGAAGTAGTGGTCGAGCAGCGTGGGGACCGGATTGTCCAGGTTCCCGTACGAGGCCATGAAGTGGGCGAGGGCGGCATTGCGGTCGCCGTTCTCCTGCTCGGAGGCGGCGACCTCGGCATCGAAGGCGATGTCGGGGTTGCCGCTCTCCTCCTGGAGGAACTTCAGGAGCTCGCTGCTCGCGTCACCGGTGAGGGTCTGGAGCCGGTCGGTGACCACGAGCGCGCCCGCGTTGATGAACGGGTTGCGGGGGATGCCGTTCTCGTACTCCAGCTGCACGAGCGAGTTGAAGGGGTTGCCGGACGGCTCGCGGCCGACCCGCTCCCAGAGGCTGTCGCCGCCCTCCGCGAGGGCGAGGGCCAGCGCGAACACCTTGGTGATGGACTGCGCGGAGAACGGCGTCCGCCAGTCGCCGACGCCGTGGACATTGCCGTCGAGGTCGGCGATCGCCATGCCGAACTGCCGCGGCTCCACCGACGCCAGCGCCGGTATGTACTCGGCGGGCGTCCCGCTGCCGACGAGCGGGGCGATGTCCGCCTCGATCGTCTCCAGCAGCTCCTGGTAGTCCACGGCCGGTCCGTCCCCTACGCCTTGGTGCCGCGGTGCAGCGCGACGATGCCGCCGCTGAGGTTGCGCCAGGCGACCTTGGCCCAGCCGGACTTCTGCAGCAGCTCGGCGAGGGCGGGCTGGTCCGGCCACTCGCGGATGGACTCGGCGAGGTAGACGTACGCGTCGGGGTTGGAGGACACCGCGCGGGCCACCGGCGGCAGCGCGCGCATCAGGTATTCGGTGTAGACGGTCCGGAAGGGCGCCCAGGTCGGCTGCGAGAACTCGCAGATGACGACCTGCCCGCCGGGCTTGGTCACCCGGTACAGCTCGCGCAGGGCGCCCTCGGTGTCCTGCACGTTGCGCAGCCCGAACGAGATCGTCACCGTGTCGAAGACGCCGTCCTTGAACGGCAGCTTCGTCGCGTCGCCCGCGGTCAGCGGCAGCCACGGGTTGCGCTTCTTGCCCTCGCGGAGCATCCCGAGGGAGAAGTCGCAGGGCACGACGTACGCGCCGGTCGCGGCGAACGGCAGCGAGGAGGTCGCGGTCCCGGCCGCCAGGTCCAGCACCTTCTGGGCGGGGCGCGCGTCGACCGCCTTGGCGACCTCCTTGCGCCACAGCCGGGCCTGGCCGAGGGAGAGGACGTCGTTCGTGAGGTCGTAGTTGGCCGCCACTCCGTCGAACATGGAGGCGACTTCGTGCGGCTGCTTGTCCAGGGATGCGCGGGTCACTGGTTGGCCTCGCAGAGCTCGGGTGCGGTGCCGCTGCGCGGGGCGCGGGCGGCGGGCACGGCGCGGTGGGTGTGCCCCTCCATTCTCGCAGGCCCGCCCCACCGTCCGGCGCGGGGCTCGGCCGGGCTCGGCCGGCTCAGCGGCGGCGGTGCAGGAGGCGGCCGCCGATGACCGTGGCCACACAGGTCGTGGCGCCGCGCGCGAGCAGGGCGTCCAGGTCCGGCACGTCGAAGGCCGCGAACCGGGCCGGCCCGCCGCGCTCGAGCGGCCCGTGGAACGCCTCCGCGGCCGCCGCCCGCCCCGCGAAGGGATCCAGCGAGGGCGCCGGTACGGCCGTACCCGCGTCCGGGGCCGCCGTCGCGCCCGGCAGCAGGGCCAGGCCCGAGCGGGAGACCGCCGTGCGGACGGCGGGGACGCGCAGCCGGCCGCTGACCGCGACCACCCCGCGCGACAGCAGCTTCTGGGTGGCGCGCCGGGCGCTGTTCCCCCAGCGGGCCTCGGTCAGGCCGAGCGCCGCCAGGGCCTCGGCCCCGGTGATCGGGTCCACGCCCAGCTCGGCGACCTCGTACGGGTCGTCGGGGTAGTACGTCCGCTCCAGCAGCTCCTCGGCCCCGCGCACGGCCAGCCCGGGGGTCAGCAGCCCGGGCCAGCGCCGCGTCCGGGCGTGCGGATACCGCTCGGCGAGGGCCTCGTACGGGCCCACGCCAGCGATCCGGTCACCCTCGACCAGGACGGCCCCGCCCGGCACCGGGGCCGCTCCGGGCCCGGTGACGAGGAAGTCGGCGGTGTGCAGCGTCAGCATCGGTTCGTGTGCGTCGATCAGTGAAGGCCGGTGGGGCCGGTGGGGCCGGTGGGGGTCAGTGGAGAAGGCGGTGGCGGTCGGCGGCGGTCAGTTCGTCGAGATCAGCTTCAGCTCGGGGTGCGCCGTGCCGCCCTCGATCGCCGTCGAGGAGATGTGCGAGGCCACGCGGTCGTCGACCGGGTCGTTCGCCGGGTCGTCGTGGACCAGCAGGTGCTCGTACGTGGTCGCGCGCTGCGCCGGGGTCCGGCCCGCCTTGCGGATCAGGTCGATGATCTCCTGGCGGTTCGAGCGGTGCTTGGCACCGGCCGAGGAGACGACGTTCTCCTCCAGCATGATCGAGCCGAGGTCGTCGGCGCCGTAGTGCAGCGCCAGCTGACCCGCCTCCTTGCCGACCGTCAGCCAGGAGCCCTGGATGTGCGCGATGTTGTCGAGGTACAGCCGCGCGATCGCGATCATGCGCAGGTACTCGAACACCGTGGCCTGCGTACGGCCCTTGAGGTGGTTGTTCTCGGGCTGGTAGGTGTACGGGATGAAGGCGCGGAAGCCGCCCGTACGGTCCTGCGTGTCCCGGATCATCGCGATGTGCTCGATCCGCTCGGCGTTGGTCTCGCCGGTGCCCATGAGCATCGTGGAGGTGGACTCCACGCCCAGCTTGTGGGCGATCTCCATGATCTCCAGCCACCGCTCGCCGGACTCCTTGAGCGGGGCGATCGCCTTGCGCGGCCGCTCCGGGAGGAGCTCGGCGCCGGCGCCCGCGAAGGAGTCGAGGCCGGCGGCGTGGATGCGCGTGATGGCCTCCTCCGCGGAGACGCCCGAGATGCGGGCCATGTGCTCGACCTCGGACGCGCCGAGGGAGTGGATGACCAGCTGCGGGAAGGCCTTCTTGATCGCGGCGAAGTGGTGCTCGTAGTACTCGACGCCGTAGTCCGGGTGGTGTCCGCCCTGGAACATGATCTGCGTGCCGCCCAGTTCGACGGTCTCCGCGCAGCGGCGCAGGATGTCGTCGAGGTCCCGCGACCAGCCCTTCTTGGTGTCCTTCGGGGCCGCGTAGAAGGCGCAGAACTTGCATGCCGTGACGCACACGTTGGTGTAGTTGATGTTGCGCTCGATGATGTACGTCGCGATGTGCTCGGTACCCGCGTAGCGGCGGCGGCGCACGGCGTCGGCCGCCTGGCCGAGCGCGTGCAGCGGTGCGTCGCGGTAGAGGTCGAGGGCCTCTTGCTGGGTGATCCGGCCCCCTGCGGCGGCACGGTCGAGGACAGACTGGAGAGCGGCCTGGTCGGTCACCGGTGCGTCACCTTTCGGCGGTGTGTCAAGGGTTGTCCGGACCGATCCAGCCTACGCCAGCGGTCGGGTGCCGTTGCGGGGGGCCGTCTCGAACACGCCCCCCGCTCCTCGTCAGCCCTTCGTCAGGTCGCCCTCGGGGTTTCCGGCCGCCCGGTCGCCCGAGCGGTAGTGGAGGGCGCCGCCCTCGGTGAGGGCGAAGCGCTCGTCGGCGGAGCCCGGCGCGCAGATGCCGGGATGCGGGTTGGGGCCGCCCGCGGTGTCCAGGACGAGCGCGCGGTCGGTGGCGACGGAGAGCTTCCAGTCGCCGCTGCAGTCGTACTTCGTGCCGAGGAGGTCGACGACCGAGTGGTCGCGGGCGACCACCGCGCCCTTCTTCCCGGCCCGGATCGTGATCTCGAACCGGGTGGGCAGACCGAGGTTCGTGGTGATCGAGCCCTTCCAGGTCCCGATGAACTCCTCTGGTACGTCGTCACGCGTGCTCCCCGTCGGCGCCGCGGACGACCCGTCGTCGCGCGCGGACGGCGACGGCGAGGGGGACGGGGAGCGGCTGCCCCCCGGGGTGGAGGCAGGGGGGCTCGGCTTCGAGGCCGTGTCGGGCGTGCTCCCGGGCAGCAGGCCCAGCCCGTACAGCCCCCCTCCGAGCGCCACCGCCACCGCGCCCATGGCCAGCACCAGCGTGCAGCTCATCCGGCGCCCGGCCGCGGTGAAGCGCAGCCCGCGCCGGCCGCCGTCCGGCGCGCCCTGGGCGGTGTCCGCGGTCCCGGCCGCGCTGCCGGTGCCCGGCTGGGTCGGGACGTGCGGGAGGTACGGGGAGTGCGCGAGGTCCGGGGCGCCGGTGGAGGGCGCCGGGCCGTACGGGCCCACCGGCCCGGCCGGGGTCCGCCGGGCGTCGTACGAGGAGTCCGCGGGGCCGAAACCCCCGAGCGCGTCCGAGCTGTAGGCCGGTGTCGCGAACGGCACCGGGCCGGAGGCGTCCAGCCCCGGCTCCGCGTCCGCGTCCAGGTCCAGCAGCCGCGACGCGGCCCGGCTCACCTCCTCGACCAGCGGCCCGGGCAGCCAGCCGGGCGCCCCCAGCGCCCCGCCCAGCGCCACCGCGATCGCCTCCGGGGCGGGCCGCTCGCCCGGCACCTTGGCCAGGCAGGCGCCGATCAGCTCGCGCAGCTCCCCGGCCGGGACGGCGCTCAGGTCGGGCTCCTCGTGGACCACCTTGTAGAGGAGGGTCGCCGCGTTGTCCCCGCTGAAGGGGGGCTGCCGGGTCGCGGCGAAGGCCAGGACCGCACCGAGCGAAAAGACGTCGGAAGCCCCGGTGACCCCCTTGCCGAGGATCTGCTCGGGCGCCATGTAGCCGGGCGAGCCCACCGAGACGCCGGTCGAGGTCAGCGAGGCGGTGCCGTCGGTGGCCCGGGCGATCCCGAAGTCGATCAGCCGCGGCCCGTCGAGGGTCAGCATCACGTTCGAGGGCTTCACGTCGCGGTGTACGAGGCCCAGCGCGTGCACCGCCACCAGCGCGCGGGCCAGCCCCGCGCCGATCGCCCGGACGGAGTGCTCCGGCAGCGCCCCGTGCGCGGCGAGCGCCCGGTCCAGCGAGGGCCCGGCGACGTATGCGGTCGCCACCCACGGAACGGCGGCTTCCGGATCAGCGCCCAGCACCTCGGCGGTCCACTCCCCGCCCACCCGCCGCGCGGCGGCGACCTCCCGGCGGAAGCGGGCCCGGAACTCGTCGTCCGAGGCGAAGTGCGGGTGCACGATCTTGACCGCGACCGTGCGTCCGCCCGCGCTGCGCCCCAGGTAGACCCGGCCCATCCCGCCCGCGCCGAGCCGGCCCAGCAGCCGGTACGGCCCGATCGTGCGCGGCTCACCGGCTTCGAGCGGCTGCATCGCGTCCCCCGTCCTCTGCTCCCCCGTGCATGCCTGACGGCTCAGCACACTAGGCCCTGTCGGCCCACGCGGGCACCGAATCCGTGGCACGGTGATCGGCATGAGACCGCGCACGACCACGGCGGACACGGCGGCCCGGGCCGCCGTCCTGCTCACCGCCTGCCTCACCGCCTGCGTCACCGTCACGCTGGGGGGCTGCTCCGGCCAGGGCGGCCGGGTCCGCTTCGACGCCCCGAGCACGGCCCCGGCACACACCCCCGCCAGCAGCGTCAGCCCGCACCCGGTGGCCGAGGCGGAGCGGCTGACCCAGCTGCCGACCGGCCCGGAAGCGGAGTTCCACGAGGAGAGCACCCTCGAGGACGGGACGACGATCGGCGTGACCACCCTGGAGGGCCAGAAATCGGGGTTCACGGGAAAAGTCTGGGTGTGGGCGCCGAAGCAGTACTTCGAATCCCAGTACGCGCACAGCGGCTTCCCGGTGCTGATCGCGCTGCCCGGCGGCCGGGGGTTCCCGAAGAACTACTGGATGGCCGCCGGCCTCCGGCTGGAGAGCAGCATCGCCGCCTGGTCGAAGGACGGCCGGAGCCTGCCCTTCATCGTGGTGATGCCGGTACTGAACCCGGACAAATCCCACTTTTACGACGGCAGCGACATCCCGGGACAGCCGAAGATGGGCACCTGGCTCACCGAGGACGTGCCGGACCTGGTCCGGGCGAACTTCCGCACCTTCCACTCCCGGGACGGCTGGGCCTTCATGGGCTCCTCCTCCGGCGGCTTCGCGGCGCTGAAGTCCGTCCTCCAGAAACCGGACCAATTCAAGGCGGTCATCGCCTCCGGCCCGGACACCGTGCCCGACTCCCCCCTGTGGAAGGGATACGAGGAGGAACGCCAGGCGAACAATCCGGAACGCCTGGCCGGGGAACTCGCGGAGAAGGACGGCCCCGACGTCTATCTCGCCTTCCAGGTCGGCAGCAAGGAAAGCGGAAAGTCGAATGTGGAGAAATTCATCAGGAATTACGGGAAGGGTCCCGTAAAGACCCATTTGCAGGTCATCGCGGGCGGGGAGCACAACGCGAAGACCTACATCCGGGGCATGGGGGAGGGCAGCATGAAGTGGATCAGCGCCCACCTCCAGGCGCCGGTCCCCACGGCCTGAGCCACCGGTCAGGGCGCTGCTCGCCGCGCGCTCGCCGCGAGCTCGCCGCGTGCTCCCTCCGCGCGCTCCCCCCGCCGCTCCCCCGCCGCGTCAGGGCGCCAGCAGCTCCACCGTCACGTCCGCCGGGAACCCGCTGGTCGCTCCGGTGCGGCGCGCGAATTCGCGTACGCCCGCCAGCTGGTCCGGGCCGAAGCGGAAGTCGAGCGTGGTGAAGTACCGCTCCAGCAGTTCCGCGTCGAAGGCCTCCCAGCGGGCCGCCTGCTCGGCCACCTTGGTGACCTCCTCCAGGGACAGGTCGCGGGACGCGAGGAAGGCCTCGTGGACCTCCTTCACCATCGCCGGCTCGCGCTCCAGGTAGTCCTTGCGGGCGGCCCAGACGGCGAAGACGAACGGCAGCCCGGTCCACTCCTTCCACATGAGCCCCAGGTCATGCACGGTGAGACCGAGCCGGGGCGCGTCGTGCAGGGAGGCCCGCAGGGCCGCGTCGCCGATCAGTACGGCCGCGTCGGCCTCCTGCATCATCACGCCGAGGTCGGGCGGGCAGGTGTAGTAGTCGGGCTGTACGCCGTACTGCTCGGCGAGCATCAGCTGGGCCAGCCGTACGGACGTACGGGAGGTGGACCCGAGCGCGACCCGGGCGCCGTCGAGCTGCTCCAAGGGCACCTGGGAGACGATCACGCAGGACATCACGGGGCCGTCGCAGCCGACCGCGAGGTCGGGGAAGGCGACGAGCTGGTCGGCGTTGCGGAGGAACTCCACGAGGGTGATCGGAGCGATGTCGAGCTCGCCCCGGACGAGCCGCTCACTCAGCTTCTCGGGGGTGTCCTTGGTCAGCTCCAGGTCCAGCAGGGTCCCGGTTCTCGCCAGCCCCCAGTACAGCGGCAGGCAGTTCAGGAACTGGATGTGGCCGACCCTGGGCCGGCTGCGATAGACGTCCACATCGCGAGACTAGCCCCCGTCCTCCCGTCAGCCTTCGGACGGGTCTCAAACGTCCGGGTGACGTGATCTTTCCCTCTGGTCGACCCCGCAGTGTGCGTGCTAGGCTCGTCGCAAGTTGCAGTTTGGTTTCCCTTGCAGTACGAAGCCTGCGGAGCATGTGACCCGCAGGCTTTTGTAGTTTTCAGACTTCTTAGCAGGTTCTGGAGCAGGGCGACCCTTTGGCCCATAGGAGGGCTCATGGCTACCGGAACCGTGAAGTGGTTCAACGCTGAAAAGGGCTTCGGCTTCATCGCCCAGGACGGCGGGGGCCCGGATGTCTTCGTCCACTACTCCGCGATCAACGCGGCTGGTTTCCGCTCCCTTGAGGAGAACCAGCTCGTGAACTTCGACGTCACGCAGGGTCCGAAGGGCCCGCAGGCGGAGAACGTCACCCCGGCCTAGTCGCCTGGGCCAGCCCGATCGCGGGTTGGAGATGCAGTACCCAAGGAGCCCTGTCACCTCCGCGCGAGCGGAGGCGGCAGGGCTCCTGCCTGTGCGCCCCCGAGGACGGAACCGGGGGCGTGCGAGAGGGGCGGGACCGATGGGTCCCGCCCCTCTCGTGTACCCGAGGCCTACGCCGCCGGGGCGGCGGTGACGGTCAGGTCCAGGATCAGCTCCACGCCGTTCTCGGTGACCAGGCGCAGGTGGTACGTACCCGGCGCGACCGGGGTGGCGTTCGCACCCGGAGCCGAGGCGGTGAACAGGTCCGGCAGGGTGACCAGGCCGTCGGCCCCGGTCGGCGCCAGCGTCACCGTGTGCAGCTCCTTGCCGTCCTTGTCCTTGAAGAACGGGGTGCGCGCGGCCGGGTCCACCGGGACCCACTTGCCGTTCTCGTCCTTCTCGACCAGCGCGGCCGTGACCTTCGTGCCCGCGATCGGCGCGCCCTTGGCCGTGGCCTTCACCTCGACGCCGACGAAGCTGGAGCCCTGGACCGCGCTGAGCGGCTTGGTCCCGGTACGGCCCAGCGCGTCCACGACCGGCGCCGGCTTGGGCTTGGGGGTGACCGTCCCGGTGAACTTCACCGTGAAGGGCTGGCTGCCCGTGCTGCTGCCCTTGCCCTGGCTGTAGAGGGTGGCCCGCAGGGTGAAGGCACCCTCCTTCTCGCCCGCCTTGTCGCCCGCCTTCAGGGCGGGGGCGACCGCGATGCCGTCCTTGTCCGTCTTGACCACGGCGGAGGTCTTGCCGTCGGCTTCGAAGACCGTGCCGGAGGTGTCGTCGTCCTCGACCTTGAAGGTGACCGTCTCGCCCGCGGCGGGCTTGCCGTCGCTCAGGACCGCCTTCACCTTGGGGGCGGACCCGAAGACCGAACCCGCCTCGGCGGTGATCTTCGGCTCGCCGACCACCGCGAGCTCGCTCACCGTCGCGGGCGCCTTCGGAGGATCGGTCGGCTTCGTGGGCGGCTTGGTCGGCGGGGTCGTGGGCGGGACCGTCGGCGGCTTCTGCGGGGTCACCGGGGCCTGCGGGGTCACGGGCGGGCGCGGCGGGGTGGGCAGCGACCCGGGCGGCGGGGTCGGGTAGTTCCCCGGGGGCGGGTTCGGGACGTCGGCGACGCCGGCCTGGTACTGGCGCATCCAGCCGAGGACGGAGTTCACGTACTCGCGGGAGCTGTTGTAGCTCAGGATCGCCTTGTCCAGGTCGCCCGGGTTGGAGAGGTTCCGATCACCCGCGCACAGGTAGAGGCCCGCGCCGAGCGCGGCGTCGTAGATGTTGTTCGGGTCCCGGTTGCCGTCGCCGTTGCCGTCGGCGCCCCAGGTCTGCCAGGTGGAGGGGATGAACTGGAGCGGGCCCACGGCCCGGTCGTACTCCGTGTCCCCGTCCCACGCGCCCTTGTCGGTGTCCTTGATCGACGCGAAGCCGTTGCCGTCCAGGCGCGGGCCGCGGATCGGCTTCTCCGTGGAGCCGTCCGCCTTCAGGCCGTAGCCGGAGGCGTGGACGGACTCGATCCGGCCTATGCCCGCGAGCAGCTGCCAGGGCAGCTTGCAGTTGGGGAGCGCGGCACCGACCGCCAGCTCGGCCCGGCGGTAGGCGTCGAGGGCGGTCGCGGGTATCCCGCTGGCGCCTTCGGGGGCTCCGGAGCCGGCCTGGGGCGGCGGGTCGGCCACCAGGTCGGGCAGGTCGAGGCGCGCGTTGCCGCGGTCGTTGGCCTGGGGACTGTCCGGTCCCGGCTCGGCCTCCCCCGCGTCGGCCGTCGGCGCGGTCGTGACGACCGCCGCCGTGGTCAGACTCGCCGCGAGTGCGGCGGTGCACAGGACTTTGCGCGACGTGCTGACAAGGTGACGGTGAAGAGGCTTCACAGTGCGGCAATCCCCCCAAGGCAGCCGTGGACATGTGAGTGCGCGGCCGGACGAGCCATGAATATTCACTGTCTATCAGGTATTCGTGAACGACTCGCCGTCCCCGCACCGATATGTGACAGACCATTCGCCTCACCTTCACCCGCAGATAGTCCAACTCCGAACAAAGGCCCTAAGACCCGCCCCGAAAAGTCCGAATGGCCCGGGTATCCACCACCTCCGCTCCCTAGGCTGTCTTCATGGCCAAGAGCAACAAGAAGGACCAGCGGAGCCGCGACGCCCGGGAGCGGCTCCGCCTGGAGCGCGCGGCCGGTGCCCGCGCGGCGAAGCTGCGCGGGCGCCTGATGGTCGGCGGCGCGCTGGTCGCCGTACTCGCCCTCGCGGTGGGAGTCGGCATCTACGCCTCGAAGTCCGCCACTTCGGGCTCCGGGGCCTCGGCCGAGTCGGCGGGCAAGCCCTTCGTCCAGCCCGCCCACACCTCGGGCAAGGACGGCGTCGTCGTGCCGTACGGCACGGCGGACGCGAAGGACGTCGTCGGCATCTGGCTGGACCCGCGCTGCCCGTTCTGCGCGGGCGTCGAGATCGGCCTCGGCAAGACCCTCAAGGAGCAGGCGGACGCGGGCGCGTACCGCGTCGAATACCGCTTCGCGACCTTCCTGGACGGAGCGGCGGGCGGCAAGGGCTCCAAGCGCGCCCTCAACGCCCTGGGCGCGGCGGTCAACGAGAGCCCCGGGAAGTTCATGGACTACCTCCAGGTGCTCTACAAGAACCACCCGGCCAAGGAGTCGGACGACAAGTTCGGCTCGACGGCCACCCTCTTGGACCTGGCGGACCAGGTCCCGGGCCTGCGCACGCCGGCGTTCAACCAGGCCGTGAAGGAACTGACGTACATGCCGTGGGTCGACAAGGTCTCGAAGGCCTTCTACGAAAGCGGCAAGAAGGGCACCCCGGACGTGGAGATCAACGGCAAACAGGTCAACGTCCTCACGGGCAAGGGCCTGGAGACGATCACACCGGAGGCGTTCGGAGGTCTGGTCCGCGAGAACGGCGGGGGGTAGGGGGGCCCGGCTTCGCCGGGTGCGGCTTCGCCGCAGGGGCTTGGGCTTCGAGCGTCCGGGGTCGGGGAGGTTTCCGGGGGCTGCCCGTCAGTTCAACTGTCTCTTCGTGCCGAGCCGCACTGTCAAGGGCGCTCCTTCGTCGCGTCGCTGCGCGATGACCTGCGGCCACCCTTGACAGCACGACTCGACCCGAAAAGCCAAGAACTGTCGGGCGGCCCCCGGGGGAAGGCAGGGGGGAGGCTGACCATGGGCCCCTCGTGAAGTCGCTGGGCCGGGACGAGGGTGCGGCGAAGCCGCGCCCTCCGGGCGGACAGACGACAGGCGACAAGCACCAAGAACGCTGACAGATCGCTACGCGCTTCTCTGGGATCGGCGTCTGCGGCCTGTTCGGGGCTGTCCAGGACCTCAACTACGGCGAGACGGGCATGGAGACGGGGCAAGCGGCCGTCCGACCCATCAACCGGGTCTCAAATGGTTACAAAAGGGGCGTCTTGGTGGGGTGTTGGGTGTCGAGCCCGCCTTGATCCGACTCCATGCTCATGAGGGCGACTTTCCACCCTCCCGAACTGCCCATCAGGCACAAACAGGCCGCAGACGCCGCCCCAAGAGAAGCGCGTAGCGATCTGGCGCGTGTCTGTCGCTTGTGGCTTGTCGCTTGTGGCTTGTGGTCTCTTCGCCCGGAGGGCGCGGCTTGGCCGGACCAGGGCCCCTGGCCACTCGCCCAGGACCCGGGCCTTCGGGGGCCCTCCCCCCTGCCGTTCCTCCGGGGGCCGCCCGACAGTTCTTGGCTTTTCGTGTCGAGTCGTGCTGTCAAGGGT
>NZ_JBEOXE010000076.1:0-34430 GCF_040296485.1 Streptomyces sp. NPDC002138
GACAGTTCCAGGCACGTGTCAGCCACTACAAACGACGCGGCCACACGCCACCAGAAACTGCCCAACCGTCACAGCAAGCACCGTTGCAGTACTAGCGCTGGTAGCGCGCCAGTACCCGGTTGCCGTCCGCGACCAGGCGCCGCTCCAGCTCCGTGAGGCCGATGGCGCCGCTGTAGTACTCCTGCAGCGCCGGGGTGGCCACCTTGTCCTTCCACTCCGGGTAGCCCCGGACCGACTGCGCGGGCGCCGGGCGCAGCCCGTCCGCGAGGGCCGCGCCGGTGGCCCAGCCCAGCTCGGGCGTGCGCAGCGCGGGGTCGGCGAGGGCCTGCGTACCCGTGGGGAGCATCCAGTCGCCGCGGGCGAGACGGACCGTGTTGGCGGGGCGCAGCAGGAAGTCGATGAAGGCGGCGGCTTCCTTCTTGTACGGGCTGTCCCGCGCGATGGAGAGGGTCTGCGGGCTCACCCCCTGCACCGGCTCGGCGGGGCCGTCCGCCCCGGCGGGCGCGGGGAGCACCTCCCACGCGAAGCCGGGCGGCGCCTGGCGGACGATCTGCTGCCGGTAGGAGAACCCGAGCGGGACCATGGCGTACTTCCCGCCGAAGAAGCCGGGCAGGGTGTCCGAGCCGCCCATGCCGAGGGTGGCGCGGGAGGCGCTGTGGTCGACCTCGACCTGGTCGTGGATGGTCCGCGGGACCACCGCGTCCCCCGCGTCCCAGCGCAGCACGGCCTTCCCGCCGGGCCCGTCCGGCTCCCGGGTGAAGAGGCGGCCGCCCGCGGAGAGGCCGAGGTTGAGGGTGGCCGCGACGGGGTCCTTGAGCGGCCAGGCCACTCCGTAGCGGCCGTCGGCGGTCAGCCGTGCGGCGGCTGCCCGGAACTCCGCCCAGCTCCACGGCGCTCCGGGGGTGGGCACGCGGACGCCGGAGGCACGCAGCAGCGTGCTGTTGGCGATCAGGACCCGGGGTTCCTGGAGGAAGGGGACGCCGTAGATCCCGCCGGCGACGGTGACGCTCTGCCAGCTGCGGTCCGGGATGTCGGCCTTCAGGCGCTCGGAGAGCAGCGGGCGCAGATCGGCGAGATAGCCGCCGTACGCGAAATCGGCGAGGTCGTCGGAGGCGTCGTGGATGATGTCGGGCCCCTCGCCGCCCTCGAAGGAGGTCAGGAGCTGGTCGTGCACGCTGCTCCAGCTGCCCTGGACGTATTGGACCTGGACCTCGGGGTGGGCGGCGTTCCATGCGGCGACGAGTTGCCTGTTGGCGTCCACCGACTCCTTCTGCCAGGCGAGCGACTGGAAGCGGAGCCTCACCGGGCCGTCGCCGCGGCCGTGGTGCGGGGCCGAGCAGCCGCCCAGCACGGCGGCGAGGACCGCGAGCACGAGGATCGCGGCGGCCGCCGCGCGGGGAGGGGTCCGGCGGGCCATCAGCTCTTCACCGACCCGGCGAGCATGCCGCCGGTGATCCGCCGCTGGATGAGCGAGAAGATCACCAGCGAGGGCAGGGTCGAAAGGACCGCGGCGGCAGCGAGCGGCCCGAGGTCGGCGGCCCCCTCGGCACCGAGGAAGTGGGTCAGCACCACCGGGAGGGTCTGCCGCTCCGGGGTCTTGAGGAGCACGAGGGCGAAGAAGAACTCGTTCCAGGCGGTGATGAAGGCGAAGAGCGCGGTCGCGACGATCCCGGGGGCGAGCAGCGGGGCCACGATCGAGACGAGGGTCCGCAGCCGGCCGGCGCCGTCCACGGCCGCCGCCTCCTCCAGGTCGGCGGGCACGGCACGGACGTAGCCGACCAGCATCCACAGCGCGAAGGGCAGCGACCAGACGACGTACACGAGGATCAGCCCCGGCACCGAATTGATCATCCGCAGCTGCTTGAGCAGCAGGAACAGCGGGATGATCACGAGGACGAAGGGGAACGCCTGGCTGACCACCACCCACCCGGTGGCGACCGTGGCGAGCCTGCCCCGGCGGCGGGCGAGGGCGAAGGCGGTCGGGGTGGCGAGGACGACCGCGATGACGGCGGCGCAGAGGGCCGCGGCCAGGCTGTTGAGGGCCGCGTGCAGCAGCGGCTGTTCGTCGAAGGCCTGGCGGAAATTGGCCAGGGTGGGGTCGTGCGGGATCCAGGTGGGGTGCGGGCTGCCCAGCTCGCGGGCCGGCTTGAAGGCGGTGGAGACCAGCCAGAGGAAGGGGAAGCCGAGGAAGAGCAGGTAGGCGGCGAGCGCCAGGTACTGGGCGGTGCGTACGGAGCGGCGGGGGCGTACGGAACCGTGCGGGCGTACGGCCATCAGGCGTCGTCCCCCTTCAGCCGGCCCGCGAGGTGCACGGCGAGCAGGACCGAGACGACCGCGATCATGACGCAGCCCATGGCGGCCGCGTAGCCGAACTGGCCATAGCGGAAGGCCTCCTCGTAGGCGAAGAGCATGGGCAGCCGGGTGCGGCCGCCGGGCCCGCCGTTGGTGAGGACGTAGACCAGCGCGAAGGAATTGACGTTCCAGATGAGGTTGAGCGCGGTGACGGACAGGGCGATGGGCCGCAGCGCGGGCCAGGTGACGGCCCGGAAGCGGCGCCAGGCCCCGGCGCCGTCGAGGGCCGCCGCCTCGTGGAGTTCCCGCGGGGTGTTCTGGAGCCCGGCGAGCAGGGCCACGGTGGTCTGCGGCATGCCCGCCCAGACGCCGACGACGATCACGGCGGGCAGGGCGGTGGCCAGGCCGCCGAGCCAGTCCGTGCCGCCGCCGAGGCCGAGGCCGCGCAGGGTTTCGTTGAGGACGCCCGCGTCGGGGTGGTAGACGAGCCGCCACATGACGGCGACGACCACCTCGGGCATGGCCCACGGGATGATCGCGAACGCCCGGGCGAGCCCGCGCAGGCGCAGGTCCTGGTCGAGCAGCAGCGCCAGTCCGAGGGCCAGCAGGGACTGCGCCGCCGTGACCCCGACCGCCCAGAGCAGCCCGATCCGGAAGGATTCCCAGAAGAGCCGGTCGTGCAGGAGGTCCTGGAAGTTGAGGACGCCCACCCACCGCGTGGCGGCGGTCCGGCCGGACTGGGCGTCGGTGAGGGCGAGGGCGATGCCGTAGAGCAGCGGGCCGACGCTGAGCAGCAGGACCGGGACGAGTGCGGGCAGGACGAGGAACCAGACCCCGTGATCGGCGAGGGCGCGGGAGCCGTCACGGGGGGCGCGGGAACCGTCACGAGGGGCGCGGGAGCCGTCACGGGGGTGGTCGTGGGAGCCGTCACCGGGGTGGGCGCGGGAGCCGCCGCGCGGGCGCGCGGGCGGGAGCGGGTTCGAGGCGGGCAGGGCCACGTCTCCCCCTTCCCTTCCGGGCGGATCGTCCTGGTCCGGTTCGGTCATGGTGGGCAGCCCCTGATGGCGCGTCAAGGCACCGCACAGCGGGGTGCGAGACTTGGCCCGTTCACGACGGATGCGGACCGGTACGGGAAGAGCGGCAGGGCGGCATGGACGAGGCACGGGCCAGGGACGTACTGACGGCGGCGGGCCTCGGCCGGAAGGCCGAGCTGCTCGCCCTGGGCGAGAACGCGGTCTTCGCGGAGGGCGACCTGGTCGTGAAGGTGGGCCGCCCGGATCCGGCGCTCGTGGCCCGCGCCGAGCGGGAGCTGGAGGTGGCGGGCTGGCTCGCCGGGGCGGACGTACCGGCGGTCCGCGCGGCGGAGGCGGCCCCCCGGCTGGTGGACGGCCACCCCGTGACCCTGTGGCACCGCCTGCCCGAGGCGGTCCGCCCGGCCGGGCCGGCCGACCTGGCCGCCCTGCTGCGCCGGGTGCACGCCCTGCCCGCACCGCCGTTCGCCCTCGCGCCCCGGGACCTGCTGGGCGGGGTCGAGCGCTGGCTGCGCCACGCCGGTGACGCGATCGACCCGGAGGACGCGGCGTACCTGCGGGCCCGCCGCGACGGCTACGCGGCCGAGGTCGCCGCCCTCACCCCGCACCTCACCCCGGGCCCGGTCCACGGGGACGCGCTGCCCCGCAACGTCCATGTGGGCCCCGACGGTCCGGTCCTGGTCGACCTGGAGACCTTCGCGCTGGACCTGCGGGAGCACGACCTGGTGGTGATGGCCCTCTCCCGCGACCGCTACGGCCTTCCCGCGGAGTCCTACGACGCGTTCGTGACGGCGTACGGCTGGGACGTGCGCGCGTGGGACGGCTGCGCGGTGCTGCGCGGGGCGCGGGAGACGGCGAGCTGCGCCTGGGTCTCCCAGCACGCCCCGACGAACCCGAAGGCCCTGGTGGAATTCCGTCGCCGGGTCGCCTCGCTGCGCGACAACGTCCCCGAGGTCCGCTGGCACCCCTTCTGACCGAACCGGAGCGCCGACGCACCCGCCCGGGCGCCCACCCCGACCCGGCCGCAGGCGCTCACCCGCAGGCACTCACCCGCAGGCGCTCACCCCCGGGCCGGTACCAGCGCCCGCAGCGGCCACGCCGTGTCGATCACCGCGTCCGGGGTCCCCTGGCGGCGCAGGTAGGCCTCGAAGTCCCGGGCCCAGCGCGCGTGCCAGGTCCCCTGACGGCTGTGCAGCTCGGCCGGGGCCAGGGCGGCCACCTCGGGGTGGCGGGCCGCTATCGCCCGGGCGACCTGTACGGCGGCCAGCGCGTCCGCGCCCGCGTCGTGGGCGTCCTCCAGGGTGACCCCGTACACCCCGCACACCGCTTCCAGGGTCCGCTTCCCGCGCCGGAAGCGGTCCACGGCCCGGTCGATCGTCAGCGGGTCGACCACCGGCCCGGTCTCCGGCCCGCCGAGGCGCTCGGCCAGGGAGGGCAGCCCGTACCGGGCGAGTTCGGCCGACAGCATGGTCAGGTCGAAGGCCGCGTTGTACGCGACGACGACCGCCCCCCGCGCCCAGTGCTCCACCAGCGCCGTCGCGACCTCGTCCGCGACCTCGCGCGCAGGGCGGCCCTCGCGGACCGCGCGCTCCGTGCTGATCCCGTGGATCGCCGAGGCCTCCTCGGGGATCGGTATGCCGGGGTCCGCGAGCCAGCCGCGGCGCTCGCGCACCGTCCCGGCGCGCACCTCGATCACCGCGGCCGTCACGATCCGCGAATCCCCCGGCTCCGTGCCGGTCGTCTCCAGGTCGAACCCGATCAGCACACCCCTGTGCCAGTCCCCCATGCCGTGCTCGTCCTCCACCCCGTGCCCCTCCCCCGTACCCATCCGGTCAACGGCTTTCAGCCTGCCACGCGCCACTGACAGCCCGGCCCCCGGGGGACGGCCGGCCCCTCTTCCGCCCCTTCAGGACACCGGCCGGGAGTCCTCCCACACCGATTCGAACTCCTCCCGGTAGGTGGTGAAGAGCCCGTGATCGGCGTCACGCGGGACGCCCCGGCCGCCGCCGCGCAGGACCAGGACCGGGGCCTCCATGCCGCGGGCCCGGCGCAGGTACGACTGGACGACCGCGATGCCCGAGGACTCGCCCTCCACCAGGTAGGCCGTGAAGCGCGGGGTCTCGTCGAAGACGTGGATCTCGAAGCGGGAGGGGTCCCGCAGGCCCGCCCGGACCCGCCGGACGTGGAGGATGTTCATCTCCACCGACCGGCTCAGCTCCCCCTTGCGCAGCCCCAGCTCCCGCTCGCGCCGCTTGACCGCGCTGCTGGCCGGGTTGAGGAAGAGCAGCCGCACCCGGCAGCCCGCCTCCGTGAGCCGGACGAGTCTTCGGCCCGAGTAGTTCTGGACCAGGAGGTTCAGGCCTATCCCGATGGCGTCGAGGCGGCGGGCGCCGCCGAAGAGGTCCTCGGCCGGCAGCTGGCGCTGGAGCCGCACCCGGTCGGGGTGCACGGAGATGACGTCCGCGTACCGGTCGCCGACCAGGTCCTCGACGGCGTCGATCGGCAGCCGGTCGGCGGCGGGGCTGCCCGCTCCGCCGCCGAGGACGTCGAGGAGCCGCGCCGAGGCCCGCTCGGCCTGTTCGAGCACCGGGCGCGACAGGGCCCGGTTGCGGGAGACCACATTGCGCGTGACCTCCAGCTCGTCCAGGGCCTGCTCGATCTCGCGCCGGTCGTCGAAGTACGGCTCGAAGCACGGCCAGTGCTGGACCATCAGCTCGCGCAGCTGCGGCAGGGTCAGGAAGCTCAGCACGTTGTCGTCGGCCGAGTCCAGCAGGTAGCCCTTGCGGCGGCTGACCTCGCGGACGGCGACCGCCCGCTGCACCCACTCCTGCCCGGCCGGCCCGGCGGCCGCGACCACCCAGTCGTCCTGGCCGTGCACGGGCTCGTAGATCGGCCGCAGCACCGCCCCGACCACGGCCCGCAGCCGCTGTTCGATCAGGTTGAGCCAGATGTACGCACGGCCCGCGCGCTGGGCCCGGGTGCGGACCTCGCTCCACGCGTCCGCGCCCCAGTCCAGCTCGGCCCCGGTCCGGGCACTCCCCGCACTTCCGGTCTCCGCCGGACCCGCCAGGGAGACCGCCCCGGCCACCGCGCCGCCGGGTACACCTCCCGGGGTGTCCGCCGTACCGCCCTCGTGACCGCTGTCACCAGGGGGAAGCTCCAGACCTCCCGAGCTCACCCGCGCACCGCCTCCCGCTTCTGGATCGCCCGCCTCCAACGATCAAGGAAGGGTATCCCGCGCGCACGGCCCGGTGCAGCCGGATGGCCCGTACACTGGCCCGCCGTTGACCCATTATCCGATGCCCGCATAGTCCACTGACCCGCATATCGGCTCTACGCGGTCACCCGGTAGGACCATCCCAAGTCCCCGCGTAGCGCCCCTCTTTCGGGGAAGATCTGGCGGAGACGTAGTCCGACGCCGGATCAGGATTGGAAGAGTCGCATCTATGCAGGTCTGGCCAGGACAGGCGTATCCCCTGGGTGCCACCTATGACGGGGCGGGCACCAACTTCGCGGTCTATTCCGAAGCCGCACGGCGCATCGAGCTGTGCCTCCTCCACGACGACGGCTCCGAGACGGCCGTCGAACTGCGCGAGACGGACGCCTTCGTCCGGCACGCCTACCTGCCCGGGGTGATGCCGGGGCAGCGCTACGGCTTCCGGGTGCACGGCCCGTACGAGCCCGAGCGCGGGCAGCGCTGCAACCCGGCCAAGCTGCTGCTGGACCCGTACGCGCGGGCCATCAGCGGCTCGATCGGCTGGGGCGAACAGGTGTACGGCTACCATTTCGGGCGGCCCGATTCGCGCAACGACCTGGACTCCGCGCCGCGCACGATGACCTCGGTCGTGGTCAACCCGTACTTCGACTGGGCCAATGACCGCCCGCCGCGTACCGAGTACCACCACACCGTGCTGTACGAGGCACACGTCAAGGGGCTGACCATGCGTCACCCCGACCTCCCCGAGGAACTGCGCGGCACCTACGCCGCCCTCGCCCACCCGGCGGTCATCGGGCACCTGACCAAGCTCGGCGTGACGGCGCTGGAGCTGATGCCCGTACACCAGTCGGTCAACGACCACCGGCTGTTCAACGACGGGCTGAGCAACTACTGGGGCTACAACACCATCGGGTTCTTCGCCCCGCACAACGGCTACGCCTCCGGGGACCGGGGCCAGCAGGTGCTGGAGTTCAAGTCGGCGGTGCGGGCGCTGCACGAGGCGGGCATCGAGGTGATCCTCGACGTGGTCTACAACCACACCGCCGAGGGCAACCATCTGGGGCCGACCCTGTCCTTCCGGGGCCTGGACAACGCCTCCTACTACCGCCTCGCGGAGGACGCCCGCTACTACACGGACACCACCGGCACCGGGAACTCGCTGCTCATGCGGTCCCCGCACGTCCTCCAGCTGATCATGGACTCGCTGCGCTACTGGGTCACCGAGATGCATGTGGACGGGTTCCGCTTCGACCTGGCGGCGACCCTGGCCCGCCAGTTCCACGAGGTGGACCGGCTCTCCTCGTTCTTCGACCTGGTCCAGCAGGATCCGGTGGTCAGCCAGGTCAAGCTGATCGCCGAGCCCTGGGACCTGGGCGAGGGCGGCTACCAGGTGGGCAACTTCCCGCCGCTGTGGACCGAGTGGAACGGCAAGTACCGCGACACCGTGCGGGACCTGTGGCGCGGCCAGCCGCGCACGCTCGCCGAGTTCGCGGGGCGGCTCACCGGCTCCTCCGACCTCTACCAGGACGACGGGCGCCGCCCGCTCGCCTCGATCAACTTCGCCACCTGCCACGACGGCTTCACCCTGCACGACCTGGTCTCCTACAACGACAAGCACAACGAGGCCAACCGGGAGGGCAACCGGGACGGCGAGAGCCACAACCGGTCCTGGAACTGCGGGGTCGAGGGGCCCACGGAGGACCCCGAGGTGCTGGAGCTGCGCGCCCGCCAGATGCGCAACTTCGTGGCCACGCTGATGCTGTCGCAGGGCGTGCCGATGCTGAGTCACGGCGACGAGTTCGCCCGGAGCCAGGGCGGCAACAACAACGCCTACTGCCAGGACAACGAGCTGTCCTGGGTCAGCTGGCCGGAGCCGGGCAAACCGGCGCCCGGGCTGCTGGACTTCACCCGGCAGATGGTGTGGCTGCGGCGCGACCACCCGGTGTTCCGGCGGCGCCGGTTCTTCCACGGGCGGCCGGTGCAGGGCACCGACGACGAGCTGTCGGACATCGCCTGGTTCACCCCGCACGGCGAGCAGATGCGGGCGCGCGACTGGCAGGCGCAGCACGCGCGGGCGCTGACCGTGTTCCTCAACGGGGAGGCGATCTCCGAGCCGGGGACCCGCGGCGAGCGGATCACCGACGACTCGTTCCTGCTGATGTTCAACGCGGGCGCGGAGCCGCAGGACTTCACGATCCCGGCGGGGCACGGCGCGCGGTGGCGGCTGGTGGTGGACACGGCGCGGGCAGAGGTACTGCCACCCGGCAGCGGACCGCAGTACGCGGCCGGCGACCGGGTGGCGCTGACGGGACGGAGTCTGGTGGTGCTTCAGCGCCCGGCGTAGGACTCGCGCGGGGCGGCGGTCACGGCGGCCGCCCCGGCCGGGTGGGTACGGGCCGCGGGCACCCGGGACAGGAGGGCGAGGGCCAGGCACAGGGCGGCCGCGCCGACGGCGACCGCGAAGGCTCCGGCGGGCCCGTGCTCCTCGGCGAGGCGCCCGCAGACGGCGAGGGCGAGGGCCTGTCCGGCGACCAGGGAGCTGGCGGCGAAGGCCATGGACTCGGCGAGCCGCTCGGACGCCACCGCGCGCTCGGTCAGGGCGAACGCGGTGATCAGGTGGGGTGCGTAGGCGGCGCCGAGGACGGTCACGACCGCGTACAGGCTCCACAGGCTGCCGGTGAACAGGAGCGGCGCGGAGAGGACGAGGGCGGCGGCGGTGGCCACCCGCCAGCGCAGCCGCAGCCCGATCCGGGCGGGCAGCGCGCCGAGGCCGAGGCCCACGGCGGCGCTGGCCACGCCCATCGCCGCGTACACGATCCCGGCCTGGCCGGGGACGCCGAGGCGGTCGGTGAGCGAGGCGATGCCGGCCTGGCAGGCACCGAACATGGCGCCCTGGAGCGCGAGCGAGCCCCGGACCGCGTGCACGATGCGGGGGTGGCGGGGACGGCGGGGGCGGCGGCCCTTCGCGGCGCGGGCGGGCGCGGGCGATCCGGCGGTGACGGCGGCGGTCGGATGCAGGGCGTAGGCACTGCCGAAGGCGACGACGAGGACGGCGGCGCCCGCGAGGGCCACGGCCGGGTGGGCGACGAGGACGGCGAGCCCGACGAGGGCCGGGCCGAAGACGAACGACACCTCGTCCAGGGTGCCTTCGAGGGAGTGGACCGCTCCGAGCACGCTCTCGTCGGCTCCGGCGCGGTGCGCGAGGGCCACGGAGCGGGTCCGGGCGAGCGGGCCTATCAGCGGGATGGAGGCCCCGGTGACGGCTCCGATCGCGGCGAGCGGGACCGTATCGAGGCCGCCGAGGGCTCCGGCGACCAGTGCGCCGGTGGCGAGGGCGTTGACGGCCGCGGCGGCGAGGACCACGGGCCGCTGGCCGTGGCGGTCGGCGAGGCGGCCCAGCAGCGGGCCGCAGACGACCTGGCCCGCGGAGAGCGTGCCGCCGACGATGCCGGCGGTGGCGAGGGAGCCGCTGGTCTGGGCGACCAGCAGGACGCTCCCGAACTGCGACATCGCGACGGGAAGCCGGGCGAAGAAGGAGAGGAAGGGCAGGAGGGGCCCGGTGAGGGCGATGACTTTGCGATAGGTGTCGACGGTTCCAAACACCCGAGGAACGTTAACCCGGTGCAGTCACCCGGATGCATTGGGTAATGGCACGGAATCCGGCAGGCTGGGTACGTACGTTCTCATGAGCCAGCAGCCCGCGACGACGCGTCCGACCGCCACCTACCGACTCCAGCTGCGCCCGGAATTCCCGTTTCCGGCGGCCGCGGCAGCCGTTCCGTACCTCGCCTCGCTCGGGGTCTCGCACCTGCACCTGTCTCCGGTGCTCGAGGCGGTTCCCGGCTCCTCCCACGGCTACGACGTGGTCGACCACACCCGGGTCCGCGAGGAGCTGGGCGGTGAGGAGGGTCTGCGCGCGCTCGCCCGCACGGCCCGCGCGCACGGTCTCGGCCTGGTCCTGGACATCGTCCCGAACCACATGGCCGTCCCGGCGCCGTTACACCTCAACCGACCGCTGTGGGAGGTCCTGCGGGAGGGGCCCGGATCTCCGTACGCCCGCTGGTTCGACATCGAGTGGGAGGTGAACGGCGGGCAGCTGCTGCTGCCGGTGCTCGGCGAGCCGCTCGATCCGGCGGCCGTGCGGGTGAAGGACGGCCTCCTGTGCGTCGGGGACCACCGCTTCCCGCTGCGGGCGGGCACGGAGGCGCTGGATCCGGTCGCGCTGCTGGCGGCCCAGTGGTACCGCCCGGCGTACTGGCGCGAGGCCCGCACGGAGCTGAACTACCGCCGGTTCTTCACCATTTCCGATCTGATCGGGGTCCGGGTGGAGGATCCCGACGTGTTCGCCGCGACGCACGCGAAGCTGCTCGAGCTGGTCGCCGACGGGGTGGCCGAGGGGCTGCGGATCGACCACGTGGACGGGCTCGCGGACCCGGCGCAGTACCTGCGGCGGCTGCGGGCCGCGGTGGGGGCCGGGGTGTGGATCGTGGTGGAGAAGATCCTGGCCCACGGGGAGGTGCTGCCCGACGACTGGCCGGTGGCGGGCACCACCGGCTACGACGCGCTGCGCCGGGTGGACGGGGTGCTGGTGTCCGGGAGCGGGGCCGCCGAGCTGGCCGCCCGCTACCGGCGGGCCACCGGCCTGCCCGACTGGCCGGGCACGGCGGCCGGGGCCACCCGCGAGGTGCTGACGGGGGATCTGGCGGCGGAGCTGGCGACGCTGGTGCGGCGGGCGGGGCCCGGGCTGGCGGAGGCGGTGCGGGAGCTCCTCATCGCCTGCCCGGTCTACCGCACCTATCCGGGGCGGGCGGACCTGCCCGGTCTCGCCGACCCGCCGCCGTCGGCGGCCGCGCCTGATGCGGTGGCGGCGGTGCGCGAACTGCTGGTGCGCGACCCGGGGTTCGCGGCCCGGTTCGCCCAGACCTCGGCGGCGCTGCGGGCCAAGTCCCTGGAGGACCGGGCCTTCTACCGCTACGCCCCGCTGCTGTCGGCGACCGAGGTGGGCGGCGACCCGGGCCGTCCGGCGGTGCTCCCGGAGGAGTTCCACGCGTACTGCGCCCACCTGGAGCGGCACTGGCCCGCCTCGGGCACGGTCCGCTCCACGCACGACACCAAGCGCAGCGCGGACGTCCGGGCGCGGATCGCGGTGCTCTCGCAGCGCCCGGAGCTGATGCCCCTGCTCTCGGGGGCCCCGGACCCGCAGCAGGCGTGGGTGGCCTTCCAGAGCGCCCTGGGCTTCGGCGAGGCGCCGCAGCGCTCGGAGCGGCTCGCCGAGGCCCTGCTCAAGGCCGCCAAGGAGGCCGCGCTGCACACCAGCTGGACGGATCCCGATCCCGCGTACGAGGCCACCCTCGCGGCGCACCTTCCCGCGGCGGAGGCGCTGCCGGACGTCTCCGGGGCGGCCGCGCAGGGGATCCTGGCGATGACCGCGCTGCACCTGACCATGCCGGGCGTCCCGGAGGTCTACCAGGGCGAGGAGGGCGAGTACCGCGCCCTGGTGGACCCGGACAACCGCCGCCCTGCCGCCTTCCCCGGGCCCGCGCAGAGCGGGACGGGCGCCGCGAAGCGGGAGCTGACGACCACCCTGCTGCGGCTGCGGCGGGACCGCCCGGAGCTGTTCACCGGCTACGCCCCGCTGACCGCCGAGGGCCCGGCGGCGGAGCACTGCCTCGCCTACACCCGCTCCCCGGAGCTGCTGGTCGCCGTCACCCGCCTGCCGCACCTGCTCGGCGTCGCGGGCGGCTGGCGCGACACCCTGCTGCCGCTCCCCCCGGGCGGCTGGACCTCCGCCCTGGCCCCGGGCGCCGCCCCGCTGACCGGCCGGGTCCCCCTGACGGACCTCCTGTCGGCGACCCCGGTCGCGGTCCTGATCCGCACGGAGGCGCGGCAGGAGGAGGCCCGGGGCTGAGCCCGGGGTACGGCACCACCTGGGCCGGCTCTTCCAGCAGCGCCGCGAAGGACCGGGCCGCGCCGGTCAGGGGGTGCCGGGAGAAGACCGCCAGGGGGCGGTGCCACGGCGGGTCGACCGGCAGCAGGACGCAGCGGATCCGGTCGCGGTCAGCGAGTTCGGTCAGCCGGACCGCGGCGCGCCCCGCGAGCGGGTCGTCGAAGGGGGCGACCAGGACGATCTCCTCCCGTCCCGCCGGGATCAGCGGGCCGGTCCAGCCCTTCGGCTCCGGGCCCACGGCGAGGTCCGCCGCCCCGCGCTCCAGCTGCTCCTCCAGGGTTTCGGTGGAGGCGTACTCGCGCAGCACCAGCCGGACCCCCGGGTGGCGGGCGCGCCAGCGGGCGACCACGCCGGGCAGCAGGCCGACGGCCGGCGCGTGCAGGGTGGCGACATGCAGCTCGCCCCCGGCCGCCCCGGCGGCGGCGCGGGCGATGTGGCCCGGCACGTCCACGCCCACCCGACCCTCTCGGAGGCCGTCGGCGAGGCCTTCCTGAGCCTGGCGGGCCGCGGCCTGCACCAGCAGTAGATCCGGCCGGAGCGGTAGGAGCGCACGTCAGGCGGGCAGAGCATCACGTGTGACCCTCCTCCGAGACATGTGCTACCCCACACCGCACGAACTCGCCCTGGCCGCGCACGCGCTGGCCGACGCGCACCCGGACCTGGCCCGGATACGCCGCGCCGGTACCTCCCGGGGCGGCCGGCCCCTGTGGCTGCTCTCCGTACGGTCCCCGGTCGCGGCCGGGGACCGTACGGGCGCGGGCGGGACCCTGCCGGGCGCGGCCGGGCCGGTCCCCGGTCCCGCGCCGGAGACCGGCCCGTACGCCGCGCGCCGCCGCGAGGTCCTGGTCGTCGCCGGGGCCCACGCCAACGAACCCGTCGGCGGGCCCACCGCGCTCGCGCTCGCCCGCCGCGTCCTGGACGCCCCGGGCCTGCGGGCCGGCTGCGGCTGGCACTTCCTGCTCTGCGCCGATCCGGACGGAGCGGCCCTGCACCGCACGCCCCACCCGCATTCGATCCTCGACTACCACCGCAACTTCTTCCGCCCGCCCGGGCCCGAACAGCCCGAGTGGGCGCCGTCTTTACTGCCCCCGGACCGGCTGCCGCCCGAGACCCTGGCGCTGACCGCGCTGATCGACGAGCTGCGCCCGGTGCTCCAGGTGTCCCTGCACGCGACGGACCTCGGCGGCAGCTGGGTCCAGCTCACCCGGGACATACCGGGCCTCGCCGAGCCGTTCGCCAAGTCGGCCGCCGAGCTGCGGATCCCGGTGGAGACCGGGGCCTCGGACGCGGCGGGCTGGCCCTCCCCGGGCCCCGGGATCTTCGTGATGCCCGAGCCGGGCACCGAGACCGCCGGGGTGTTCCACCCGGAGGACACCCGGCTGAGCACCTGGTACCACGCCCATGCCTACGACGGGACGACCGCGATCGTCGAAGTCCCCATGTGGGCCAGTGACCTGGTGGACGATCCGGCTCCGCACCCCGATCCGCGGCGCGCCCTGCGGCTGCTGGCCCGGCGGCTCAGCGCCGACGCGGAGCAGGTGGCCGGGGTGCTCGCCGGGGCCCGCGCCGAACTGCCGTACGAGGACCCGGTGTCCGGGCCTCTGCTGCGCGCGGTGGACTGGACGCTCGCGCTGATCCCGCGGATCACCGCCCAGTGGTACGGCGGCGCGGTGCCCCCGGAGGCGACGGCCGCGTACATCGGGAGCATCGACGCCTTCGCACGTCGGCTCTCGCTGCGGGCCGCCGCCATGCTGCTGCGGGTGCTGCGCGCGGCCGGGCACCCGGCGGCGGCCGCGCTGGACCGGCTGGTCACGGGCTGGTGCGAGGCCTTCGCGGCCCGGTTCCAGGCCCGCTGGGTACCGGTGGCCACCCAGGTCGAGCACCAGACGCGGACCGTGCTGGCGACGTACGAGCGCCTGCTGGCGGCCGGTCCGCCGGTCTAGGGGGTGTCCACGGCGGCCGGTACGGACCACCCGTACCGGCGCTTGGGCGCGCCCCGCGCGCCGAGGCGGTCGTAGAAGCGGATCGCCCCCTCGTTCCACTCGGGCGTCTGCCACTGGACCTCGCCGAGGCCGAGCTCGTCCGCGAGGTCGGCGACGGCGGCCATCAGGGCCGCGCCGAGGCCGTGCCCGCGCGCGCCCTCGGCGAGGTAGAGGCAGTCCATGTGGAGGTAGTGCGCGGCGTCCCAGAACGCGAACTCCCGGGAGCAGGCGGCGTATCCGACCAGCTCACCGGCGGGGTCCGCGGCGACCAGCACCCACAGCGGCGGCTGTCGCCCGTCCTCGGGGAAGAGCAGCGGGCCGAGCCGCTCGGCCAGCCCGGGCGGGCGGGGGGCGGAGCGTTCGTAGGCGACGTGCTCATGGAGGAGTTCCACCACGCGCGGGAGGTCTTCGGGGCGCGCCCGGCGCACGGCGGGCCGATGATCCATGGAGTCCATGACGCCATCCTGCGCGCCCGCCCGCCGAACGCGACGCGCGGGGTCCGGGCGCGGGGTCCGGGCGCGACCTACGGCCGCCGCACCTCGAACTGGAAGCAGCCGTACTCCAGGGCCCGTACGTGCACCAGCGCCACCTCCGGCGCGGCGAACGCCTCCCCGAGGACCCGGTCGAACCCGGCCTCGGCATCCTCCGGGACCTCGAAGAGGCGGCCCCCCACGATGTGCCCCGCGGCGTCGTACCGGCGGACGGTGCGCAGCGCCCCCGGGCGGGCGAACGGGTACCCGCGGGCCTCCCCCGCCGGTTCCGGACAGGCCTCGGCGTGGACGAACACCGGGCCCACCTCGTCGTAGGCCCCGGGCTCGGCCCCGGTCGCCGCCGCCCAGCGGCGCAGCGGCGCGTACGAGACGAGGGCGACCCGCTCACCGGGCTCGATGCCCCGCAGGCAGCAGCGCAGGGGGCTGCCCACGCAGTCGAGGGGCACCCCGTCCGCCCGCGCGGTGAACGGCCGCACCGGGCGCCCGGCGTCGTCGGTGGTCCGCAGTTCCCGCAGCGCGTCGGGCGGGACGGGCAGCGGCGTGTAGGTCGTCATGTCCCCAGTCTCGGCGCCCACCCCCGGCCCGGGCTGGCGGAAATCGGACGTGGAGCCCGGCGGGCACCCGGGCCGCGACGCTCCGGGCGTTCCCGCAGAGACGGCCTGGACGGCCTGGACAGCCTGGACAGCCTGGACGGTCTAGCGGGCCGACAGCCGGTACTGCATGTTCCCGAAGCCGACCTGGTCTCCGGCGCGGACCACCACGGCGCCCGTCACCCGCTCGCCGTTGACCGTGGTGCCGTTGGTGGAGCCCAGGTCGCGCAGCACCCACAGGCCGTCCTGCAGGCGCAGTTCGGCGTGGTGGCGGGAGACCGTCTCGTGGACGAGCCGCAGGCCGCTGCCGGGCTCCCGGCCGATGGCCAGCGCGGCCACGCCCGAGTCGGCCGGCGGGAGCATCAGCTTGGGCAGCTTCTCCGCGACCCAGGCGCGCCGGATTCCGGCGCTCACCGCGGAGACCCGGCCGACCCAGCCGAACAGACGCTGCGTCAGGGGGCTTTCCCGGCCCCGGAGGCGCGTGCCGAGGTCCGCCGTGAGGACGGCCAGGTCCTCGGAACGGCGTGCCACCAGCGCGAGTTCCATCCGGCGCATGAAGGTGTCGTGCGAGAGCCGGCCGTCGGCCGCGCCGTCCCGCAACCACCCGAGCGCGCGGTCGCGCTCGGCGTCTGAGACCCGGGGCACCGGGTAGGCGGGGAACTCGAAACTGGACGTCACAGGGTGATTGTCGGCCCGTCGTGCACCAAGTGTCCAGAACTCCCGCGTCCGGCCCGCGATGATGGGGCGGGCAGGGCGTCACGTCGACGGCCGGGGCCCCCGGCCCCGTCGTGGCACGAACGCCGTTCACCGCCCGAGACGAGGGGACCGTCCATGCAGTTCGAGGTGTGGGCACCGCAGGCAGGACAGGTCGGTCTGCGGCTGAACGACGGCACGCGGGAGATGGCGCCCGACCCGGAGCGGGACGGCTGGTGGCGCGCCGAGGCGCCCGCCGCCGACGGGGACCAGTACGGGTTCCTGCTGGACGCCGGCGCCGCGCAGGGGGAGCCGCCGCCCGTGCGGCCCGACCCCCGCGGGCGCCGGCTCCCCGACGGCCCGGACGGGCTCTCGGCGGTGGTGGACTTCGAGGCCCTCTTCCCCGGCACCCCGGCCCCCGCGCCCCGCACCTCCCTCCAGGACGCCGTCCTGTACGAGCTGCACATCGGCACCTTCACCCCCGAGGGCACCTTCGACGCGGCCGCGGCCCGCCTCCCCCACCTCACCGCCCTCGGCGTCACCCACGTCGAGCTGATGCCGGTCTGCTCCTTCCCGGGGCGGCACGGCTGGGGCTACGACGGGGTCGCGCCCTGGGCCGTGCACGAGCCGTACGGCGGTCCCGCCGGGCTCGCCCGTTTCGTGGAGGCGGCGCACGGCGCCGGGCTCGGGGTGGTGCTGGACGTGGTCCACAACCACCTCGGCCCCTCCGGCAACCACCTCCCCGCGTTCGGGCCGTATTTCACCGACACCCACCGCACGCCGTGGGGCTCGGCGGTCAACCTGGACGCGCCCGGCTCCGACGAGGTGCGCTCGTACCTGCTGGGCAGTGCGCTCGGCTGGCTGCGGGACTACCGGATCGACGGGCTGCGGCTGGACGCCGTCCACGCGCTGGCCGACGGCCGGGCGCTGACCTTCCTGGAGGAACTGGCCGCGTCGGTCGACGCGTTCGCCGCCGAGACCGGCCGCCCGGTGTTCCTGATCGCCGAATCGGACCTGTGCGATCCGCGGACCACGACCCCGCGCCCGGAGGGGGGCCTGGGTCTCACCGCGCAGTGGAACGACGACTTCCACCACGCCCTGCACTGCGCGCTGACCGGCGAGTCCCAGGGCTACTACGCCGACTTCGCGCACGCCCCGCTCACCGCCCTCGCCAAGACCATGACCCGGGCCTTCTTCCACGACGGGACCTGGTCCTCCTTCCGCGGCCGCACGCACGGCCGCCCGGTGGACCGGCGCCGCACCCCCGCGCACCGCTTCCTCGGGTACACCCAGACCCACGACCAGATCGGGAACCGGGCGCTCGGCGACCGGCTCGCCGCGTCCCTCTCCCCCGGGCTGCTGGCCTGCGCCGCGACGCTGGCGCTGACCGGGCCGTTCGTGCCGATGCTGTTCATGGGTGAGGAGTGGGGGGCGGGGACCCCCTGGCAGTACTTCACCGACCACCCCGATCCGGTGCTCGCGGAGGCGGTGCGCGGCGGGCGCCGCCGGGAGTTCGCGGCGCACGGCTGGAAGGCGGAGGAGATCCCGGATCCGCAGGACCCGGCGACCCGGGACCGGTCCTGCCTGGACTGGGCCGAGCCGCAGGCGCCGGAGCACGCCCGGCTGCTGGAGTGGTACCGGACCCTGGTCGCGCTCCGCCGGACCCTGCCCGACCTGCGGGACCCCGATCTCGCGGCGGTCCGGGTGGCCTGTGACGAGGAGCGGCGCTGGGTGACCTTCCGGCGGGGGGACATCCGGATCGCGGTGAACCTGTCCGCGGAGCCGGTGACGATCGCGCTGGGACGCAACGGCGTACGGGTGCTGGCCTCGTGGGAGCCGCTGGAGCACCCGGGGCCGGACGGCCGCCTCCACCTCGCGGGCGAGTCGGCGGCCGTCCTGGGGCCGTGAGCGCGGGACCCGCCCGCCGCGGGTGCGGCGCTACTCGACGATCGCGAGTTCGTGCGGAGCGTTGTTGAAGCTGCGGCCGCCGTCCTCGGTGACCGTGACGATGTCCTCGATCCGGACGCCGAAGCGGCCGGGGAGGTAGATGCCCGGCTCGACGGAGAAGCACATGCCGGGGACGAGCGGCTGCTCCTCGCCCTCGATCATGTAGGGCGGTTCGTGCGTGGTGACGCCGATGCCGTGGCCGGTGCGGTGGATGAACCGCTCGCCGTAGCCGAATTCGGTGATCACGGCGCGTGCGGCCCGGTCCACGTCCTGGCAGGCGATGCCCGGGCGGACCGCCGCCACGGCGGTCCGCTGGGCCTCGCGGACGATGTCGTGGACGCGCCGCTCCTCGGCGGTCGGTTCGCCGACGTGGACGGTGCGGGAGATGTCGGAGCCGTAGCCGTGCTTGAGGCCGCCGAAGTCCAGGACCACCATGTCGCCGTGTTCGATCACCCGCTCGTCCGCCTCGTGGTGCGGATCGGCCCCGTTGGGGCCGGAGCCGACCACGGTGAAGTCGACCTGGGAGTGTCCGTACTCGCGCAGCAGGGCGGCGAGGTCGGCGGCCACCTCGGTCTCCGTGCGCCCGGCGAAGCGGACGCCGAGGATGCGGGCGTACGCGGCGTCGGCGGCGGCCCCCGCCGCCGCCAGCCGGGCCAGCTCGCGCTCGTCCTTGACCGCGCGCAGCATGGGCAGCGCGTCGGTCAGCGAGACGTAGGAGGTGGTGGGCAACTCCCGCTGGAGGCCCAGCAGGTGGAGCGCCCAGGTGTTGTCGCTGACGCCGAAGCGGCCGGACACGTCGAGGAGCGGGGCGGTGACGCCGTAGGGGTCCTTGCCGTCGGTCCAGTCGCGCAGGGTCAGCGCGCCCGCGCCCGCGGCCTTGGCCGCGTCGGGGGCCTCCAGGGTGGGCACGACGAGCACGGGGTCCTGGCCCGCGGCCAGGACGAGCAGGGTCAGCCGCTCGGTGTCCACGGGCCGGTATCCGGTGAGGTGGGTGAGGTCGGGTCCGGGGGCGATGAGCAGACCGGCCAGCCCGGCGTCGGCGGCACTCTGCGCGGCGGCCGTCATCCGGGCGGCGTAGTCGGTGGCGGTGAAGGGCTCGGGGTCGGTGTCGGACCCGGGTGCGGTGTCGAAGACCATGGGGCGATTCTGCCGGGCCGCACCCGGCCCCGCCGTCGTTCGAGGCGCCCCCGGCGGGCCCGGTCGCCCCCTACGACAGGGCGGATCAATGGTGTCGCGGGAGCACCCCCCGGATCGGCTATGCTGTGCATGCACATCGAACGGGTGGTCCGCCGCCCTTCGTGGTGGGTGTAGCTCAGTTGGTAGAGCACCTGGTTGTGGTCCAGGTGGCCGCGGGTTCAAGTCCCGTCACTCACCCTGATCCCGTGGGGGGTACGAGGTTTCCTCGTACCCCCCACGGGCGTTTTCCGGGCCGCCTGGCAAGATCAATGTCATGAGCAGTGACATCCGGGTACCCCTCCGCGCGCCGGCCGGTCGGCTGAGCGGCGCGGCGGCCCCTCGATGAAGGTCAACGGCGTACCGGCCCTGGTCACCTCTCTGGTGGTGGCGTGCGCGATGTTCGTGGCGGCCGTGTGGTGGGCCTGGCCCCGGCTGTCCGGTCCGGGCCGCCGCGCGGTGCTCGGCCGGATCGGGCTCCAGCTCGCGCTGACCCTGACCACGGGCCTACCGCTGCTGCTCGCGGTGAACGGCGCGTACGGCTTCTACTCCTCCTGGCACGACATACTGGCGCTGTCCCGGGACGAGCCGGTGGCGGCCGCGCGCGGCACCGCCGAGCGGGGCCTGATCGTGAGCGGCACCCACTCCTGGCGGTACGGGGGCTCGGCCGATCCGGCGGTGATCGGGCGGATCGACGCGGTGACGGTGCGCGGGGCCCGCAGCGGCCTGAACGGGCAGGCGTACGTCCACCTGCCGCCGGAGTACCTGCGGGCGAGCCCGGCGGAGCGCGAGCGGTTCCCGGTGGTGCTGGCGCTGAGCGGGTTCCCGAGCACGACGGGGGTGCTGATCGACCTGTTCCGGTATCCGCAGGTGGCCCTGGACGCGGTGCGGGCGGGGGCGATGCGGCCCGCGGTGCTGGTGATGATGACGCCGACGGTGGCGCCGCCGCGGGACACCGAGTGCGTGGACGTGCCGGGCGGGCCGCAGGTGGAGACGTTCTTCGCGCGGGACCTGCCCGAGGCCGTCGCCGCGCACTACGGCCTCACGCGCGACCCGCGGGGGTGGGGCGTGATGGGCAATTCGGTGGGCGGCTACTGCGCGCTGAAGCTGGCCCTGCGCGCGCCGGACGCGTACCGGGCCGCGGCCGGGCTCTCGGCCTCGTACCAGGCGGCGCGGGACGACGAGACGGGCGACCTGTTCGGCGGTGACGCGGCGCTGCGGCGCGAGAACGACCTGCTGTGGCGGCTGCGGTCGCTGCCGCAGCCGCCGGTGTCCCTGCTGGTGGCGAGCAGCCGCAAGGGTGAGAAGCAGTATCCGCAGACCCGGGAGTTCATCGGGGCGGTGCGGGCGCCGGCCCGGGTCTCCTCGATCGTCCTGGACAGCGGCGGGCACAACTACGAGACCTGGAACCGGGAGGTCCCGTCGGCGCTGCAGTGGCTGGTCGGGCGGCTGCGGACGGATTGAGGAGCCGGGCCGGGCGGGGGCGGGTCAGGCGCGCAGGAAGGCCTCGACCTCGGTCACGAAGGCGACCGGGGCCTCGTGGGTCGGGTAGTGGCCCGTGCCGGGGAGGGTCCGGATCCGGCAGTCCGGGTACCAGACCTGCCAGGTGGCCCGCATCAGGTCGGCGGTGAGCGCGAGGTCGTACGCCCCGACGAGGACCAGCACCGGGACCGTGTTCCCCTTCACCGCCGAGGACAGGTCGAGCGGCTGCCAGTCCTCGAAGTAGGCGGCGAAGGCCTCGGGGCGGGAGACCTCCAGGGAGTGGCGGACCATCGAGTCCAGCCAGTGGCGGCTCGCCCGGTTGCCGGTGACCAGGTCGAGGATGATCCGCCGCTTCCCGGGGTCCGCGGCGGCGCCCCGGAAGAGCGCGTGGGTCCCGTCGTCCATCGCGTAGGGCCCGGCGGGCACGGGGGCGACGCCGACCAGCTTCTCGACCCGCTGCGGTGCCCGGACCAGGACCTGCTGGGCGGCCTTGGCGCCCATGGAGTGCCCGATCAGGGAGAAGGTGTCCCAGCCGAGTTCGTCGGCGAGGGCGAGCACGTCGTCGGCGATCTCGGGGACGGTGTAGCGGCCGGGTACGTCCTTGCGGTCGCCGTAGCCCCGGTAGTCGGGGAAGGCGTACGAGAACCCCTCGGGGTCCAGGTATTCGAGGACGGATCCCCAGTGCGCACAGGTGCCGAACCAGTCGTGCAGGACGATGACGCGGGCGGGTCCGGTGCCGATCCTGCGATGGGCGATGGCCATGCGTTGCTCCCTCGGTGACGGGGCCGCCGGCCGAGCCGGTGGCGCGAGCGGCCCCGGTGACGGAAACCGACGCCGTACGTTCTGCCCAGCGGGCCCGCGGTCACACCGCGAGCCCGCTGCCACGGCGCCCGCGGGTCAGGCGGTCCTGATCGCCGGGTCCGAGACGCCCGGGGCGCCCGTCTCCACGTGGCCCGCGAAGCGGCGAAGGAAGGTGGCGTCCGCGTCGGAGACGACCTTCACGTCGTACCAGCGGCCCGTGGCCTGGAGGTTCACCGTGTACGGCACGGTGGCACCGGGCAGCACCTTGAACGTCTGTGCGGCGCCGCCGTAGGCGTTGGTCACCGTGAGGTTGACGGCGGCCGTGCCCGCGTTGGTCATCGACAGCGTCAGATTGCCGGAGGCCGCGGCGTGGCGGGCCGTCACCTCGGGACCGGCCTTCTTCGCCGGGCCCTTGAAGGTGCGCAGGAAGCCGTTGGGGCCCCAGACCGTGAGGTTGATCTGGTTGCCCGTGGAGCTGCTGGTGCTCCAGGTGTCGGCGAGGGTCTTGCCCGCCTCGACCGTATAGGGCCAGGGGCCGTCCGTACGGTTGCCCGAGGTGCAGTGGAAGTGCGCGCCCAGCGTCGGGCCACTGGCGAAGGTGAGGGTGAACTTGCCGGTGGAGACGGTGGCCTGGCCGTCCACGTACGGGGCGTAGCCGAGCGCGCGGGTGGGCTTGGAGCCCGGCTCCTGCACCGGCAGCGCCCCGGTGGCCGGCGGGACGGGGTGGTAGGAGGCGTGCGCGTTGTGGTCCGCCGGCAGGTAGCCCGTGGTGGACGGCAGCGCGGCGGGGCCCGCGTCGGCCTGGGTGAAGTCGAAGGCCGCGGTCAGGTCACCGCAGACGGCGCGGCGCCACGGCGAGATGTTGGGCTCCTGCACGCCGAAGCGCTTCTCGATGAAGCGGATCACCGAGGTGTGGTCGAAGGTCTCGGAGCAGACGTAGCCGCCCTTGCTCCACGGCGAGACCACGATCATCGGCACGCGCGGGCCCAGCCCGTAGGGCCCGGCCGCGTAGCCGCTGACGCCGCCGGTGTAGAGGTCCCGGGTGACGTCGGCGGTGGACAGGCCCCAGGCCGAGGAGGCCGGCGGGTACGGCGGGACGACGTGGTCGAAGAACCCGTCGTTCTCGTCGTAGGTGATGAAGAAGGCGGTCTTCGCCCACACGGCCGGGTTGGAGGTCAGCGCGTCGAGGACCTGGGAGACGTACCAGGCGCCGAAGTTGGCGGGCCAGTTCGGGTGCTCGCTGAAGGCCTCGGGGGCCGCGATCCAGGAGACCTTCGGCAGGGTGCCGTTCTGGACGTCGGCGCGCAGCTTGTCGAAGTAGCCGTCGCCCGCCTTGGCGTTCGTACCGGTGCGGGCCTTCTCGTACAGCGCGCTGCCGGGCTGGGCGTTGCGGTAGGAGTTGAAGTACAGCAGCGAGTTGTCGCCGTAGTTGCCGCGGAACGCGTCGCCGATCCAGCCCCAGCCGCCCGCGGCGTTCAGGCCGTCGCCGATGTCCTGGTAGACCTTCCAGGAGACCCCGGCCGTCTCCAGCCGCTCCGGGTAGGTCTTCCAGCTGTAGCCCGCCTCCTGGTTGCCGAGGACCGGCCCGCCGCCGGTGCCGTCGTTGCCGGTGTGGCCGGAGAAGAGGTAGTAGCGGTTGGGGTCGGTGGCTCCGATGAAGGAGCAGTGGTAGGCGTCGCAGATGGTGAAGGCGTCGGCGAGCGCGTAGTGGAACGGGATGTCGTTCCGGTTCATGTACGACATGGTGGTCGTGGTCTTGGCCGGGACCCACTTGTCGTACTTGCCGTTGTTGTAGGCCTGGTGGCCACCGGCCCAGTCGTGGTTGAGCCCCTCGACGAACTGCATGCCCAGGTCGTTGACCTGGGGGTGGAACGGCAGGATGTCCTTGGTCCCGTTGGACTGGTAGAAGACGGGCTTGCCGTTGTCCTGGAGGACCGGACGCGGGTCGCCGAAGCCCCGGACACCCTTCATCGTGCCGAAGTACTGGTCGAAGGACCGGTTCTCCTGCATCAGTACGACGATGTGCTCGATGTCCTGGATGGTGCCGGTGCTGCCCTGCGCGGGGATGGCGGCGGCGCGGGCGATGCTCTCCGAGAGCAGCGTGGCGGCGGCGGTGCCGCCGGCTATCTGGAGAAACCGGCGACGGTCGAGTTCTGCCATGGCGAGAAGACCTCTGGGGGTGAGGAGGGGTGCTGCGGGCGCTGAGGGGCGACCCAAGGACAACGTGCCCGGCCCACCGGCAGGGGACTCCTCCGTGACCTGCCGCCGTACAACCGGCTAACGCCGGGTCCGCTCCGGGCACATGCCGCCGGGGGCGGTGACCGGGGTACGACGACGCCGGGGCCCGCTGTCGGACGACAGCGGGCCCCGGCGTGCGGAACGTGCGGTGCGCTCAGTCCTGTTCGGGGGTCAGGCGCAGCGAGATGGAGTTGATGCAGTAGCGCTGGTCGGTCGGGGTCGGGTAACCCTCGCCCTCGAAGACGTGTCCCAGGTGGGAGCCGCACTTCGCGCAGCGGACCTCGGTGCGGACCATGCCGTGGCTGGTGTCCGCGATCAGCTCGACCGCGTCGGTGTCCTTCGGGTCGAAGAAGGACGGCCAGCCGCAGTGCGACGCGAACTTCTCCGTGGAGCGGAACAGCTCGGAGCCGCAGGCGCGACAGGAGTAGACGCCGGCCGTGGTGGTGTCCGTGTACTCACCGCGGAAGGCGGGCTCGGTCCCGGCCAGTCGCAGGACCTGGTACTCCGACGGGGTCAGCTCCGCCTGCCACTGCTCGTCGGGCTTCTCGATCTCGTACGCCATCGCGCCTCTCCCCTTCAGTTCGCCAGCCGGGCCAGGATGGCCAGACCCAGGTCGGTCACGTCACCGGCCCCCATGGTGAGAACGAGATCGCCGGGCTTCGCCATTCCCGCGATGACGTCCGCGACGGCGGCCTTGTCGTGCTCGGCGGTGACGTCGGCGCCCGCGGCGCGCGCCGCGGCGATGATGATCTCGCTGGTGACCCCGGGGACCGGGTCCTCGCGGGCCGGGTAGATGTCGAGGACCACGGAGGCGTCGGCCAGCGCGAGGGCCTGGCCCATCTCCTTGCCCAGCTCCTGGGTGCGGGAGAACAGGTGGGGCTGGAAGACGACCAGGATCCGGGAGTCACCGGCGGCGCCGCGGATGGCCTCCAGGTCGGCGGTCATCTCGGTGGGGTGGTGCGCGTAGGAGTCGATCACCTGTACGCCCGCCGCCTCGCCCTTGAGCTGGAGGCGGCGCTTGACGCCGGTGTACTTGCCGAGCGCGGAGGCCAGGTTGTGCGCCGGGATGCCGAGGGCCACGCCCGCCGCGAGGGCGGCGACGGCGTTGAGCGCGTAGTGGCGGCCGGGCACCGAGACGGTGAAGGTGAGCAGCTTGCCGCCGATGAGGACGGTGACCTCGCCGGCCAGCCCGCGCGGGGTGATCTTCAGGACGCGGACGTCGGCCGTCTCGGTCTCGCCGTAGGTGACGACGCTGACGGAGGACAGGTCGCGGACCCGGCGGGTCAGCTCGACGGCGCCTTCCTGGTCGGCGGAGACGACCAGGGTGCCACCGGGGACGATCTTGCCGACGAAGGTCTCGAAGGAGTCGTGGATCTCCTCCATCGAGGCGTAGTTCGCGTGGTGGTCCAGCTCGCTGTTGAGGACGATGGCGACCTGGGGCGCGTACTTGTGGAAGCTGCGGTCGCTCTCGTCCGCCTCGGCGACGAAGATGTCGCCCTCGCCGTGGTGGGCGTTGGAGCCGGGGGCGTCCAGGTCTCCGCCGATGGCGTAGGAGGGGTCCAGGCCGAGGGCCGAGAGGGACACCGCCAGCATCGAGGTGGTGGTGGTCTTGCCGTGCGTACCGGCGACCGCGATCGGGCGCAGGCCCTCCATCAGCGCGGCGAGCGCGTCGGAGCGGTGCACGACGGGGACCCCGAGCTCGGCGGCGCGGGCCAGCTCGGGGTTGTCGGCGCGGATGGCGCTGGAGACGACCACGCAGGTCGCGTCGTCGGCGAGGTGGCCGGCGGCGTGCCCGATGTGGACGGTGGCGCCGTGGGCGCGCAGCGCCGCGGCGGTCTCGGAGTCACGGGCGTCGCTTCCGGCGACCCGCGCGCCGCGCTGGGCGAGGATCTTCGCGATGCCGGACATGCCGGCGCCGCCGATGCCGATGAAGTGGGGCCGTTCCATGGCGGTCGGCAGGCCGGGCGTCATACAGGTCGCTCCTGATGGTCAAAATTCAACTGTGTACGTGCCGCCCAGCCTATTCGTTGTGGGCGAAGAGTTTGAGCACCGGAACCCCGACCTTGTGCCGTGCCCGGGAGGCCCAGTCCCGGTGGAAGAACTCCTCCACGAAGTGCGGGGCGGTCAGGACGATCACTTCGTCGGCGCCCGTCTGCGCCACGACGGCCTTCAGGTGGTCGAGCGGGTGGTCCTCGATGACCTGTCCGACGGCCTGGGCTCCCTTGGCGCGCAAGGCCGCCAACGAATGGGCCAGCGCCTGCTCGGCGGGGCCGCGGGCGGCGTCGCCCTCGGGCTCGTCGCCCTCGTGCAGCGCCTCGGGCAGCTCGCCGAGCGCGACGTCGTCGATGGCGCGGAGCAGCCGGTCCTGGTCGCCCCGGGGCTGCATGAGGACGAAGAAGGAGACCGGGTCGTCTCCGTGCAGGGTGGTGACGAAGTCCACGTCTACGGGTGTCAGAGGCTGCTCGATCATCAAAACGCTCGTGAACACGGACGCCCTCTCCTTCATGGGCCGTGGCCGGCCCCTGCGGAAACCATCCTGCCCCGCTGTCGCACGGGGCTCGCGCAGGTATATGTGCCCAGCGGAAGCTAAGCGGAACGGCAAATTCCGCTGCTTGTCAGATCCGACGGTAACTCGTGTAGAGGAACCCGGCCTCTTCCAGCAGCGAGGCCAGCGTGAGCCGCTGCGGTACGTCGACCCGCGGGCCCCCCGCGATCCGCTGGGCGTCACCCGCGGTGAGCGTCGGGGACACGCTCAGGCACAGCTCGTCCAGCACCCCGGCGGCCACGAACTGCCCCAGCAGCCGCGGCCCGCCCTCGGTGAGCTGGCGGCGCAGCCCCCGGTCGGCCAGCTCCAGCACCACCCGGGCCGGGTCCACGCCCGCGCCCTCCCCGGCGACCACCACCTCGGCCCCGGACGCGGCCGCCGCCGCCACCCGGTCGGCGGGGGCGGTGGCTCCGGTGAGCACCAGGGTGGGCACCAGCGGCGCGGCGAACAGGGGCAGGGTGAAGTCCAGGTCCAGGCTCGCGGTGACCACCGCGATGACCGGGGCGGGGCCCTGACCGGCGGCGGCCCGGCGGGCGGCGAAGTCCTCGCGGGCCCGGGCCGGGCGGTAACCCTCCTGGCGAACCGTTTCCGCGCCGACCACCACCACATCGGCCAGCGCCCGCAGGGTGCCGAAGATCCGCATGTCGGTCTCGCTGGACAGGGGCTGCGAGCGCCCGTCGTGCTGACCGGCGCCGTCCAGCGAGGAGACCATGTTCGCCCGCAGCCAGTGGGCTCCGTCGGCGAGCGCGGGGTACGCGTAGGCCTCGGCCAGCTCGTCCAGGGACCACGGGTGGTCGCCCGGGGCGGGGGATGTCTGATCGGTCACAGGGAACAGGCGTCGCATCGGTGCAGTCTGACACGCCCCGTAGAGTTAAGGGCTGTGTCAACCTCTCTCTCCCCCTCCGGTGCCGCCGCCGCACACGGTGCCGCCGCCGGACGGAGCCCGATAGCCGACGCGGGACCCGGTGACAGTGCCGACGGACCCGACGCGGGCCCGCTCGCGCTGTGCGCCCGCGCGCCCCACGTGCCCGCCGAGCGCCTCGTCGCCGAGATGGTGCCGCCACCGCGCTTCGACTCGGTGCGCTTCGCCACGTACGACCCGGACCCGGACCAGCCGAGCCAGTCCGAGGCGGTCACCGTGCTGAGCGGCTTCGCCGCCGGTCTCGGCGGGGCCCACGCGAGCGGCGCGGGCAAGCGCCGCTGGTTCGGGAGGGGCCCGAAGAACACGGCCGCGCCCGGCCCGCGCGGGGTCTACCTCGACGGCGGGTACGGCGTCGGCAAGACCCACCTGCTGGCCTCGCTGTGGCACGCCACTCCGGCCGAGCCCGCGCTCAAGGCCTTCGGCACCTTCGTGGAGCTGACGAATCTGGTCGGCGCGCTCGGCTTCCAGCAGACCGTCCAGACCCTGGGCGGCCACCGGCTGCTGTGCATCGACGAATTCGAGCTGGACGACCCGGGCGACACCGTGCTGGTGTCCTCCCTGCTCAGCCGGCTGGTCGAGCAGGGCGTCGCGCTCGCCGCGACCTCCAACACGCTGCCCGGCAAGCTCGGCGAGGGCCGGTTCGCGGCCGCCGACTTCCTGCGCGAGATCCAGGGCCTGTCCGCGCAGTTCCGCCCGCTGCGGATCGACGGCCAGGACTACCGCCACCGCGGCCTGCCCGAGGCGCCCGCGCCGTACTCCGACGAGCAGGTGACCAAGGCCGCGTACGCGACGCCCGGCGCCAGCCTGGACGACTTCCCCGGTCTGCTCGAACACCTGGCCAAGGTGCACCCGAGCCGCTACGGCGCGCTCACCGAGGGCGTCGCCGCGGTCTGCCTCACCGACGTCGGCCCGGTGCCGGACCAGTCGACCGCGCTGCGCCTGGTGGTGCTGGCCGACCGGCTCTACGACCGCGAGATACCGGTCCTCGCCTCCGGCGTGCCCTTCGACCGTCTGTTCAGTGACGAGATGCTGAACGGCGGCTACCGCAAGAAGTACTTCCGCGCCATCTCGCGGCTCACCGCGCTCGCCCGCGACGCGAAGGGCCTGGTGGCCCAGTAGGTTTGGGGGCGCCGGACCGGTCGTCAGGCCGTCCGGCCGCTTCCACCTATGCGAAGGGATCCGCCATGGCCACCACGCGTCACGCGCACACCGTCTGGGAAGGCAACCTCCTCAAGGGTTCGGGGGTCGTCACCCTCGACTCCTCGGGCAGGGGCTCCTTCGACGTCTCCTGGCCCTCCCGCGCGGAGGCGGCCAACGGCAAGACCAGCCCGGAAGAGCTGATCGCCGCCGCGCACTCCAGCTGCTACTCGATGGCGCTCTCCCACGGTCTGGACGGAGCGGGCACCCCGCCCACCCGCGTCGAGACCAAGGCCGACGTCACCTTCCAGCCGGGTGAGGGCATCACCGGGATCCACCTCACCGTGCGCGCCGAGGTGCCGGGTCTGGACGCCGAGGCCTTCGCCGCCGCCGCCGAGGACGCCAAGAAGAACTGCCCGGTCAGCCAGGCCCTGACGGGGACCACGATCACGCTCTCCGCCGAGCTGCTCTGACCCCTGGGCCGCACGAGTCGGCCCGGCCGCCACCGGCGCGCGTCCGCCCGCCCGCTCCCGCCCGCCCGCTCCCGCCCGGGCAGCGGGCCGGGGGGCCGCCCGGTGGGGCCCGGCCCGATCCCGTGGATCGACGGCCCGGAGCCATCTCGAGTCCCGCCCTCGGGAGTTGCCGACGCACGACCGGCACGGACCGGCTCTCGCCTCGCGCCCGCGTTCGATGTGAGCGAAGATCGGACGCACCGATGCGAGGGGGGTTGCCCGTGCCGAAGCGCAAGAAGGACGCCCGGGGCGAGGAGACGAAGGCCGGCGGCCTCGCGGAGCTGTTGCGGGTCCCCCCGGGGAGCCGGGTCGATCTGGCCGGCACCGACGCCGGCGCCACCCCCGGCGGCCCCGCCGGCAAGGCGGCCGGGCTGGCCGCCACCGCCGCGATGGGCGAGCGGCTCGCCGCGCTCCAGGAGCGGCTGTACGCCTCCGCCACCGCCGGGGACCGCCGCCGGGTGCTGCTCGTGCTCCAGGGCATGGACACCAGCGGCAAGGGCGGCACGGTCAAGCACGTGATCGGCCTGTTCAACCCTTCCGGGTGCCGCATCAGGGCCTTCAAGGCGCCCACGGCCCAGGAGCGGGAGCACCCCTTCCTCTGGCGGATCGAGCAGGCCCTCCCCCTGCCGGGCGAGATCGGCATCTTCGACCGGTCGCACTACGAGGACGTGCTGATCGCCCGGGTCCGCGAGCTGGCGCCGCGCGCCGAGGTGGACGCCCGCTACGGGAAGATCAACGACTTCGAGCGGTCCCTCGCGGACGACGGCGTGACCGTGGTGAAGGTCTTCCTCCACATCGGCTACGAGGAGCAGCGCGCGCGGCTGCTGGCCCGCCTGGACAACCCCGACAAGCACTGGAAGTTCAACGCCGGGGACATCGAGGAGCGCGCCCTGTGGCCCGCGTACCAGGAGGCGTACGAGCTGGCCCTGGAGCGCTGCTCCACCGGCCCGGCGCCCTGGTACGTCGTCCCCGCGGACCGCAAGTGGTACCGCAACTGGGCGGTCAGCACGCTGCTCCTGGAGCACTTGGAGGCGCTCGCGCCGCGCTATCCCCCGGGCGACTTCGATGTGGAGGAGTGCCGCTCCCGTCTGCTCAGCTCATAGTCATATATTTTGCCTACGTGACCATTTCTGTACGCAAAGTGGCCGTACTAGCCGTGCTCGGCGCCGCGCTCGCGGGGTGCGGAGGCGGCTCGGGCGCCTCGGGGGCCGCCCTCGGACCTGCCCGGACGGGCGCTCCCGCCGCCGCGCCCTCCGGCCCGGCCGCGTCCCCGAGCCCGTCCGCCGCCTCCGCCTCGCCCTCCAAGGCCCCCACGATCGCGCCCGGGCCGGGCGGTCTCACCCCGGTCTTCGAGCGCTCCCGGCAGACGACGGACAAGACCGTCGCGCTCACCTTCGACGCCGACATGACCTCCGACCAGGGGCCGCGCGCGGCGGGCGGCGAGCACTTCGACAACCCGCAGCTGATCTCCACGCTGCGGCAGCTGAAGGTGCCCGCCACCGTGTTCATGACCGGCCGCTGGGCCGAGGAGTACCCGGACCAGGCCAAGGCCATCGGCACCGATCCGAACTTCGAGATCGCGAACCACTCCTACAGCCACCACGCCTTCAAGTCCCCCTGCTACGGACTCCCCGCGCTCGACGGCGCGGCGGCCCGGGCGGACGTGGACCGGGCCTTCGAGGCCTTCCGCAAGGCGGGCGCGGTCAACACCGTCCCGTACTTCCGTTTCCCCGGCGGCTGCTACGACGACCAGGCCCTGCGCGTCCTGGCCACGGCCAAGGTCACGGCCGTCCAGTGGGACGTGGTCAGCGGGGACGCCTTCGCCAAGGACCCGGACGCGGTGGCCGAACAGGTGCTGGCCGGGGTCAAGCCCGGTTCGGTGGTGGTCATGCACTGCACGCGCAGCGCCGCCCCGGTGACCGAGGAAGCCGTCCGCAAGATCGTCCCGGAGCTGCGCAAGCGCGGCTACCGCTTCGTGAAGGTCTCCGACCTGATCGGGAAGTAGCCGCGGGCGCCCGGCGGCGGCCGCTCCCCGCTATCCGGAGCAGGCGGTGCGCTGGGCGTCCTGCCACTCGCACACCGGGCACAGCACCACGCCCGGGGTGGCGACCCCGTACTCGGTGGGCTTGCCGCACTCCAGGCAGTCCGCGTACGGCGGCCCGGGCACCCGACCGGCCGGGGCGGCCGGGGCCGGGCAGTACGTCGCGCTCTCGTCCGGCCGCCGCGGCCCGTCCTGCTGGTCCATGCCCCGACCGTACCCGGCCCCACCGCGCCCCGCGTCGGCGCTCCCCCCGTCAGTGGGCGGCCGCGGTCTCCGTGACCTCGCTCGGGCGGACGATGACGAAGCCCTCGCCGCGCAGCATCAGCTGGACGGCCTCGCCGGAGCCGCCGCGGATCATCGAGCCCACGGACTGCGAGCGGTGCAGGCCGGTCTCCAGCTGGGCGCTCCAGCCGACCACCGCGTCCGTGTCGACGTACACCGGTGCCTGCGCGGTGACCGGAATGATGATCGGATTGCCGTCGCAGACCAGGGCGAGCTTGCCGTAGCCGGTGAAGACGCTGTTGAAGAGGCCGCCGCCGGTCATCCCGGCGCCCTTCACCATCTTGATCTCGTAGGACAGCGTCGGGTCGAAGCACAGGACGTTGCGGCCGTTGAGGGTCAGGGCGTCGCCCTGCTCCATCTCGACGATGAAACAGTTGCCGGCCTGGTGCGCGAACCAGGCCTCGCCCTGCCCGCGGACCGACATCAGGGCCAGGCCCTCGCCGGTGACGGCGCGCTTGAGCATGCCGCCGATGCCCTGGCCCTTGCGCTCGAACTGGAGGTTGCCCCGGAAGGCGATCATCGCGCCCTGGCGGGCGAGCATTTCACCGTTGACGGTGTATTTGACGGATTTGGCGTTCTGCAGCTCCATGCCGGGGGCGGTGGGTGCCGTGGCCAGGTTCTCGGATGCGAAAAGATCACTCTTCATGAGGGGGATCCTCGCCCGGGAGGCGACTCCCGGGCATCCTCCTGAAGTCGGAGGCCGCGGGCCCGGGTGGCAGACTTGGCCGGATGAGCGCCCACGACACCGCCCACGACACCGCGCCCGCCGCCGCCTCCGGCACCACGGAGCCCGAGAACCCCTTCCGCCCGGAGCACGACACCCGCGACGAGGCCCCGCAGTTCGTGCTGCCGCTGGTGGTCCGGCTGGAGAAGACGGCGCCCCCGGCCCGGACGGACGCGCTGGAGACGGCGGCGCGCGCGGTGCTGGTGCTGCTCTCGGACGAGCGGGCGCTCGGCGAGGGCGAGTGGGCCCGGGCCGTCCACGACTGGCAGGACGCGCGGATCCGCAAGGTGGTGCGGCGGGCGCGCGGGGCGGAGTGGCGCAAGGCGGAGACCCTGGCGGGCATCACCGTGCACGGCGACGCGACCGAGGTACGGGTGTTCCCGCCGGTGCCCCTGGACGGCTGGCCCAAGGAGCTGGCCAAGCTCCAGGTGTCCGGCACCGACCTGGACGACCCGGAACCGGTCGGTCCGGCGGATCCGGCGGTGCCCGTGCTGTGGCTCAATCCCGGGCTGGACATGTCGGCGGGCAAGGAGATGGCCCAGGCCGGCCACGCGGCGCAGCTGGCCTGGTGGGAGCTGACCGGGCCCGAGCGCGCGGCCTGGCGGGCGGACGGCTTCCGGCTGGCCGTGCGCACGGCCGCGCCCCAGCGGTGGGCGGAGCTGACCGGGAGCGGGCTCCCGGTGGTGCGCGACGCCGGTTTCACCGAGATCGCGCCCGGTTCCTGCACGGTGGTCTCGGACCACCCGGCTCTGCGCGGACGGCTCCGCTAAGGACCCTTCCCGCGCCGGTCGGGGCCGCCGCCCGGCCGCTTCCCGGCCGTTACCGGACCGCTCCCCTCTTGTGCGGAACCTCAAATATTGCTCTGAACGTCCCCTCCTGCGGTTGGCAGGTCTTCGCCGGGGCCATGACACCGGCACAGACCGCTTGGAAGGGGGCGAGGGGTAGATGAAGCGCACGGCACACCTGGGGGTGGGCATCGGCTGGCGGCCGGAGATCGCGGAAGCGGTGGAGCGGCTGCCGGACCTGGACTGGGTCGAGGTGGTGGCCGAGAACATCTGCCCGGGCCACCTCCCCGCGTCGCTGCTGCGGTTGCGCGAGCGCGGCACCGCGGTCGTCCCGCACGGCGTCGGGCTGGGCCTCGGCGGCGCCGACCGGCCCGACCCGGCGCGGCTGGCCGCGCTGGCCGAGCGGGCGGTGGCTCTGGGGGCCCCGCTGGTGAGTGAGCACATCGCCTTCGTACGGACCTCCTCGCCGGCGCTGGAGGCCGGGCACCTGCTGCCCGTGCCCCGGACCCGGGACGCGCTGGACGTCCTGTGCGAGAACGTACGCATCGCCCAGGACGCGCTGCCGGTGCCGCTGGCCCTGGAGAACATCGCCGCGCTGATCTCCTGGCCCGGCGAGGAGCTGACCGAGGGGCAGTTCCTGGCGGAGCTGGTCGAGCGGACCGGCGTACGGCTGCTGATCGACGTCGCCAACCTGCACACGAACCGGGTGAACCGGGGCGAGGACCCGCTGGCCGCGCTGGACGCGATCCCGCTGGAGGCGCTGGCGTACGTCCACGTGGCGGGCGGGGTCGAGCGCGACGGCGTGTGGCACGACACCCACGCCCACCCCGTCGCGCCGGTCGTCCTGGACCTGCTGGCGGAGCTGCGCGCCCGGGTGGACCCGCCGGGGGTGCTGCTGGAGCGGGACGACGACTTCCCGCCGGAGGCGGAGCTGGCGGGCGAACTGACCGCCATCCGCGCGGTGGTCCGCGGCGGCGAGCGGGAGCCGCGGCGGTCCGCCCCGCGCTCGCCCGCTCCGGCCGCCGGGCCCACCGCTCCCCCCGCTCCCGCCGACTCCGCTCCCCTCGACACCGCGGCCGCGCGCACCCGGGTCGGGCTGGGCCAGGCCGCGCTGCTCTCGGCGCTGGTCGCGGGTACGCCCGTACCCGAGGGCTTCGACGGGCGGCGGCTGCGGGTGCAGTCGCGCGCCCTCGCCGCCAAGCGCGCCGGGGTGGTGCGCAAGCTGGCGCCGGAGCTGGCCGAGGTGCTGGGGGCGCAGGCCTACCGCGAGGCCTTCCTGCGGTACGCCCGGACCCGCCCGATGACCGGCGGCTACCGGCGCGACGCGCTCGATTTCGCCGAGCACCTGCTCATCCAGGACCTGCCCGAGGACCCGGCGGCGCGCCGCCGGCTGACCGAGTGGTGGCAGGACCGGGCCGGGGTCCGGCCCGTCGGACCGCTGGCCCGCTGGGCCCGGACCCTGCTGCCCTGGCGGCGCAGGCCGCCGCGCCCCGCCGCGCCGGGCGCGGCGGGATATCCCCGTAAGTTCGCGAAGAGTTGCCCGTCGGGAAACTCGGACGCCGAGCGCTGGGCCGCGCGTACCGCGAGGGTCGTCTTAC
>NZ_JBEOXE010000077.1:0-34231 GCF_040296485.1 Streptomyces sp. NPDC002138
GGGTGGCCGGGCTCGGCCGAACCCGGCCTCGCCGGCGATTGAGGCGCCCCCGGAGGGGAGGCGGGCCCGCGGACGGGGTACCGGCGGGAGTCGCCCCTCGCGACCCCGCCCCGTGCGGTGGATCCGGCCTCGCCCGCGCGGTGGGGCCGGGCCGAACTCAGCCTCGCCGGCGTTTGAGGCGCCCCCGGAGGGGAGGCGGGGCCCGGTCAGGGGGGCGGCCCGCCAGGGGTTACGCGCCCGGCCAGGGGCCCGGGGTCGGGGCGAGGGGCTTCGGTTCCGTTTCCGTGCGGAACAGGCGGAACCCGCGCCGCAGGTAGTTGTCCATGGCCGTCGGGCCGTCCTGACTGCACGTGTGCAGCCACACCCGCTTCGTCGGCTCCCGCTCCGGCCAGCGGACCGCCAGGTCCCACGCCCGCGCGACCCCCACCGACAGCAGGTGCCCCCCGATCCGCCGCCCCCGGAACTCCGGCAGCAGACCGAAGTACATGATCTCCACCACACCGTCGTCCTGCGGGTCGAATTCCACGTACCCCGCCGGCGTCCCCCGGTCATAGGCCACCCAGGTCTCCACCCCCGGCCGGCCCAGCTGCTCCACCCACTGGGCCCGCGTCAGCGACAGCCGGTCCGTCCAGTGGATGTCACCGCCGACCGAGGCGTACAGGAAGCGGCTGAACTCGGGCGAGGGGACCTCCGCGCGCGAGATGGTGATCTCGGCCCCTGGAACGGCCGCCGGAACGAGGTCGTCCGGCGAGGTCATCTCCAGGGACCAGGTGGTGAGGGTGAAGGTGCTCATGCAGGTCAGGGAACCACATCCGGCTGCCGAGCCCTGATCACGGCCGGCGCCGTGGAGTGCGGCAGCAGGTCGGCCGGCCGCTCCGGCCGGACCACCTCCACCTCCACGTCCTCCGCGAAGCGGTACGGCCGGTGTGTCAGCACCCCGGCCAGGTGACGCCGTACCCGCGACAGCTCGGCCCGTACCGTCACCGTCCGCGTCGCGTCCCCGAACAGCTCCAGCGCCAGCTCCGCCGCCGACCGCCCCCGCGGGCTCTCCGCCAGCAGGAACAGCAGCTCCGCGTGGCGCGGGCTCAGCTCCTGGGTCCAGCTGCCCGCCGCCCCGGACACGGTCGCCGACGAGGCCCGGACCCGGCTCAGGTCCAGCACCACCCGGCCCGCCGCCGCGCCTGTACGGGCCTGCTCGACCCGCAGCAGCCAGCCCCCCGGCAGCGGCTCCACGACGCAGTCGCCCAACTGCGGAACCCACTGCCGGCCCGGCCCGAAGCCCTTCGGCAGCGACACCCGGTCGGCCGGGGCGATCCCGGTGACCGCCGCCGTCCAGCCGTGCGGATCCACGGCCATCGCCCGCCCCGGCAGCCGAGCCAGCAGCGGGGCCGCCACCGCCCGCAGCCCCTCCAGGGACTCCAGGTGCCGGATCCGCAGCTCCCGCTCGGCCAGCCGGGCCACCGAGGCCACCCACGTCAAGGTCGACGGATGCATCGTGGCCAGCGGCCCGCTCACGTCGACCACGCCGAGGAGCTGCCCGTCGCGCGGATCGTGCACAGGAGCCCCCGCGCACGTCCAGTCGTGGTGGCTGGAGACGAAGTGCTCCGCCGAGAACACCTGCACCGGGCGCCGCGTGACCAGGGCCGTGCCGACCCCGTTGGTGCCCACCACCGCCTCGTCCCAGTCCGCGCCCACCCCGAAGCCCAGCCGGTCCGCCCGGCGCAGGATCGAGGCCGCGCCCTCCCGCCACAGCAGCCGCCCGTCGGCGTCGGCGATCACCATGATGTGCAGCGCCTCGTCCAGGGCCGGGAGCAGCCCCTCGCGCAGCACCGGCAGCAGCGCCCGCAGCGGCGACACCTGGCGCCGCTCCTCCGTCTCGGCCGCCGACAGCATCCGCGAGCGGGCGTCCCGGTCGGGATGCACGCCGCCGGCCATCATCCGGCGCCACGACGCGGCGATCTCGGGGCGCGGCGCGGCCGGCGGCCGGCCCCCGGACAGCGCCGCCGCCCGTACGCCCTTGAGCAGCCGGGCCGCGTCGCGCGCGTCCATGGCGGCGAGCCGCGCCACGTCGACCGCGGCTCCCGCGCCACCCTCAGTGGTTGCCACAGGATCCTCCTGAATGGACCGGACCGGGCGTGCCGGACTCCCCGTCGGACTCACAGGTTGCAACGGTCTGCAACTCTCGCCAAGTCCCGGCCGCCCGACCGAGACTGTGCGTCACGCCGACAGGCGGCGTGAAGGCTCCTCCTCGGGGCTGCCCGGAGCAGGTGTGGTGCCGAGTCGGCGCGGCGCCACCCTGCTGCCGGAGACGGGCCCGGATCCGGGCTCGGAGCGGTTTGGGGACCTCTCCTAACCCGTGATCCGCGCCCGTTCGACCACCGCGCCCAGATCCAGGCTGTGCGGCAGCGTCCCGAAGGCGGCCCCCCAGTCCCCGCCGAGCCGCGAGGCGCAGAACGCGTCCGCGACCGCGGGCGGAGCCCAGCGCACCAGCAGCGAACCCTGCAGGACCAGCGCCATGCGCTCCACCACCCGCCGGGCGCGCGCCTCGATCCCCTCCAGGTCCGCCAGCTCGGTCAGCAGGTTCTTGACGGCCGCGTCCAGCCGGTGATCGGCGCCCCGCGCGAGACCGACCTCCTGGAGGAAGGCGTTCAGGGCCTGCGGCTCCCGCTGGAGCGCCCGCAGCACGTCCAGGGCCTGTACGTTGCCCGAGCCCTCCCAGATCGAGTTCAGCGGGGACTCCCGCAGCAGCCGGGGCAGCCCGGACTCCTCGACGTACCCGTTCCCGCCCAGGCACTCCAGCGCCTCCGCGACGGCCGGCGTGCAGCGCTTGGTCACCCAGTACTTCGCGGTGGGCACCGCGATCCGCAGGAACGCCCGCTCCTGCTCGGTCCCCGCGTCGTACGCGGCCGCCAGCCGCAGGGTCAGCACGGTGGCCGCCTCCGACTCGACGGCCAGGTCCGCCAGCACGTTGCGCATCAGCGGCTGCTCGATGAGCTTCGCCCCGAAAGCGGAACGGTGCTCCGTGTGGTGGACGGCCTGCGTCAGTGCCTGCCGGATCAGCGAGGCCGATCCGATCACGCAGTCCAGCCGGGTCGCGGCGACCATCTCGATGATGGTGCGCACCCCCCGGCCCTCCTCGCCCACCCGCCGGGCCCAGGTCCCGTCGAACTCCACCTCGCTCGACGCGTTCGACCTGTTGCCGAGCTTGTCCTTCAGCCGCTGGATCGCGAAGACGTTCCGCGTCCCGTCCGCCAGCACCCGCGGCACCAGGAAACAGGTCAGGCCGCCCGGCGCCTGCGCCAGGACGAGGAAGCCGTCGGACATCGGGGCCGAGCAGAACCACTTGTGCCCGGTCAGCAGGTACTCGCCCGACGCGTCCAGCGCCACCGCCCGGGTGGTGTTGGCGCGTACGTCGCTGCCGCCCTGCTTCTCGGTCATCCCCATGCCGAAGAGGACGCCCGCCTTCTGTCCGGCCGGGCGCAGCCCCTGGTCGTACACGTGCGAGGTGAGCCGCGGCTCCCACTCGGCGGCCAGCTCCGGGTCCGTGCGCAGCGCGGGCACCGCCGCGTGCGTCATGGAGACCGGACAGCCGTGGCCCGCCTCGGCCTGCGACCAGACGAAGAACCCGGCGGCGCGGCGCAGGTGCCCCGCCTCGCGCCCCCAGGCGTCGGTGAGCCCGGCGGACACCGCGTGGCCGAGGAGACGGTGCCAGGAGGGGTGGAAGTCCACTTCGTCGATCCGGTTCCCATACCGGTCGTGTGTGCGGAGCTTCGGTGGATTCTCGTTGGCCTGGGCACCCCATTCCTGGGCCTGCGCGGAGCCCGCCGCGCGCCCGAGTCCGGTGAGTTCTTCCCTTACGCCCACGAGGAGTTCGGGGGGAAGATGCCGTTCCACGCCCTCTGTGAGGGCGCGGTCGCCGCCGTAGACGTCGTACCCGACCAGGGGTGGTGCCTGGTTGCTGACTGTGTGGGTGGTGGGTGCCATGCCGATACGGTAAGGAGGTGCAGCCAGCAAATGAAACACCCGAGCGGCCTCCGGGGCGGCTCCACCGGGCCCGGGCCCTCTACCGCAACGTCTCCAAGCGCAAGATGGCCTGGCTGCTGCTCAAGGACACGGTCAACTCGTGCATCGAGTACCGGATCCTGGGACTCGCGGCCGAGGCGGCGTTCTTCACGCTGCTCTCACTGCCGCCGCTGTTCCTGGGTCTGCTCGGGCTGGTCGGCTACGTGGACGGCTGGAGCGGCGGCACCTCGGTGCAGAGCATCGAGGAGAACATCCTGCGGGCGGTCGGCACGATCCTCTCCGACCGGGGCGTCAACGAGATCGCGAAACCCATGCTGGACGACGTGACCGGGCGCGCCCGCCCCGACCTGATCTCGCTCGGTTTCGCCTTCGCCCTGTGGTCGGGCTCGCGCGCCGTCAACGTCTTCGTCGACACCATCACGGTGATGTACGGGCTCGACGGCCAGCGCGGCATCGTCAGGACCCGGCTGCTGGCCTTCGTGCTGTACGTCGTCGCGCTGCTGGTCGGGTCGGTCGTGCTGCCGCTGCTCGTGGTGGGCCCGGACGCGGTGGTGCGGTGGCTGCCGTGGGGGACGGAAGTGGTGGCGGTGCTGTACTGGCCGACCGTCACGCTGCTGTCCATCGTCTTCCTGACCACGCTCTACCACGTGTCCGTGCCGGTGCGTTCGCCCTGGATCGAGGACGTGCCGGGCGCGCTGATCGCCCTGGCCATGTGGGTACTGGGCTCGTTCCTGCTGCGGATCTACCTGACGAACACGGTGGAGGGGCCGACGATCTACGGATCGCTGGCCGCGCCCGTCGCCGTCCTGCTCTGGATCGGCATCTCGGCCTTCGCCGTCCTGGTGGGCGCCGCTGTCAACGCGGCGATCGACCGCGTCTGGCCCTCGGTGGCGACGGCGGCGGCCCGCGAGGCCAACGAGCGGGTGCGGGAGGCCGAGGCCGCCCAGCTGATCGCCCGCGCGGCCGCCTGGCGGGCCCTGGCCGAGGGCGAGTCGGAGGACGACGAGGACGCGGGGATGCCGTCCGAGTTCCCCGAGCGGTGGTCCAAGTTCCTCCCGCCCGAGGACTACTCGTCCCGCCTGCGCAAACACTGAGCCCGTGGGGCCCGTACGGGCTTACGCGCTGGCGGCGAACAGCGAGACCGCGCCGCCGTCCGGGTCCAGCACGATGGCGTAGCGCTGCCCCCAGAAGGCGTCCCAGGGCTCCAGGTGCGGCGCTCCGCCGCCGGTCGTGCTCAGTTCCGCGTACAGCGCGTCGACCTCGGCGGGGGAGTCGCACAGGAACGCCATCCCGACCCGGTCCGCGCCGGGCTCGGGGCGGGTCCACTCCGGGTCGAAGGAGCGGATGACCTCCACCGTGTCCCAGCCGATCCGCAGGCCGCCGGGGAGGGTGGCCTCGACGTGCGGCTCCTTGTCGGCCTCGGCCGGGACGTCCAGCCCGAGCCGGCGGTAGAAGGCGAGCGAGGCGGCCATGTCGGATACGACCAGGCCGATCATGTCGAGTCGTGGTGTCATGAGGCCCACCCTATGGAAGTACCCGTCCCGTACGCTGGCGGCATGCGCACGCGCCCCACGCTGAGCTGGACGCCGCCCGAGGACCTGCCGCCCGGTTCCACGGATCCGGAGCCGGTGGTCGACGCGCTGCGGGTCGGCGGCGTGGTCGTGCTCAGCGGGGCGGGCCTGTCCACGGAGTCGGGCATCCCCGACTACCGGGGCGAGGGCGGGAGCCTGAGCCGGCACACCCCGATGACCTACCAGGAATTCACCGCCGACCCCCGGGCCCGCCGCAGGTACTGGGCGCGCAGTCACCTGGGCTGGCGCACCTTCGGCCGGGCCCGGCCCAACGCCGGGCACGAGGCCGTGGCGGCCTTCGGACGGTACGGGCTCCTCGCGGGGCTGATCACCCAGAACGTCGACGGGCTGCACCAGGCCGCCGGAAGCGAGCGGGTGGTGGAGCTGCACGGAGGTCTGGACCGGGTCGTCTGCCTCTCCTGCGGGGCCCGCAGCCCGCGCGGCGAGCTCGCCCGGCGGCTGGACGCGGCGAACCCGGGCTTCGCGCCCGTGGCCGCCGGGCTGAACCCGGACGGCGACGCCGACCTCACCGACGCGCAGGTCGGGGACTTCTCCGTGGTGAGCTGCGCGGAGTGCGGCGGCGTCCTCAAACCCGACGTGGTGTTCTTCGGTGAATCCGTTCCGCCGCGCCGGGTCGAGCGCTGCCGCGAGCTGGTGGACGAGGCGGCCTCGCTGCTGGTGCTGGGGTCCTCCCTGACGGTGATGTCCGGACTCCGTTTCGTCCGCCAGGCCGCCCGGGCGGGCAAGCCGGTGCTGATCGTCAACCGCGACCCGACCCGGGGCGACCGGCATGCCGTCACCCGCGTCACCCTCCCCCTGGGGGAGACCCTCACCACCGTGGCGGACCGGCTCGGCATCCCGGGCACCGGCTGGGGCGCGGCCTGAGGAAACGGCCTGAGGGACGGGCCTGAGAGGCGGGTCGGAAAAGGCGCGGAAAAAGAGTTGGCGCGGGGGAGTTGGGGCGGGTTACCGTGAAGCCGTTCACGCCGAGTGGACCGGAACCGCCGCGTGCGGATCCGTATGACACAGGAGGTGAGTCCATTGATGACTGTCGTCGCGCAGGGCACTGCCCGCACTCACGCGTTCGTCAATCTCCTTCCTGTGGTCTCCGGCTGACCTTCACTCACCTTCCGCGCGCCACGCGCGTGTTCCGCCGGGGCCACCCTGTTTTAAGGGTTCCCGTTGACTTTCTCTGCCTTCCAGCAGATCGCTTCGCTCTCGCACGCCCTCAGCCCGTACGGCTGGGACGACGCATGGGCCGCCGAATTCGCTCCGTACGCCGAGCAGGGCCTCGTACCCGGCCGGGTCGTCCGGGTGGACCGCGGCCAGTGCGACGTCATGACCGCGGACGGAATCGTCCGCGCCGACACCGCCTTCGTCACCCCGCACGACCCGCTGCGGGTCATCTGCACGGGTGACTGGGCCGCCGTCGAGGCGGTCGGCAACCCCCGTTACGTCAAGGCGTACTTGCCGCGCCGGACCGCCTTCGTGCGGTCCACCTCTTCGCAGCGCTCCGAGGGGCAGATCCTCGCGGCCAACGTCGACCACGCGATCATCGCGGTCTCGCTCGCCGTCGAGCTGGACCTCGGCCGCATCGAACGCTTCCTCGCCCTCGCGTGGGAGTCCGGTGCGCAGCCGCTGGTCGTCCTGACCAAGGCGGACCTGGTACCGGACCCGGTCACGCTGGCTCACCTCGTCCAGGACGTGGAGACCGCGGCGCCGGGCGTCGGCGTACTCACCGTGTCCTCCCTCACCGGGGAGGGTACGGACGTCCTCACCGCGATCGTCGCCTCCGGCACCAGCGTGCTGCTGGGCATCTCGGGCGCGGGCAAGTCGACCCTGGCGAACGCGCTGCTCGGCGAGGAGGTCATGGAGGTCCAGGCCACCCGGGAGATCGACGGCAAGGGCCGCCACACCACCACCACCCGCAACCTGCTCGCCCTCCCGGACGGCGGGGTCCTCATCGATACCCCGGGGCTGCGGGGGGTCGGCCTCTTCGACGCGGAGGCGGGCGTGGGGCAGGTGTTCTCCGAGATCGAGGAGTACGCCGCCCGGTGCCGTTTCCACGACTGCGCGCACGAGGCGGAGCCGGGGTGTGCGGTGCTGCGGGCCGTGGAGGAGGGGGAGCTGCCGGAGCGGCGGCTGGAGAGCTACCGGAAGCTGTTGCGGGAGAATCAGCGGATCGTGGCGAAGACGGATGCGAGGCTCCGGTCGGAGATCCGCCGCGACTGGCGCATGAAGTCGGCCGAAGGCCGGGCCAACCACGCCGCCAAGCGCGGCCCCCTCTCCTGACACCCCGGCCCCGCCGCCTCAATCACGGGCGGGTCCGGGTCCGTCCGGGCGCGGCCAGGCCTCCCCTCCGGGGGCGCCTCAATCGCCGGCGGGGCTGGGTTCGTCCGGCTCGTCGTCCGGGCGCGGCCCGGCCTCCCCTCCGGGGGCGCCTCAATCGCCGGCGAGGCTGAATAGCGCCGCCGCCCCCTCAGCTTCGCCAGTGTGCGGGGTGCGCCGGGGCCCCCGGCCGCGTCGGTGTTCGAGGCGTGCCGCCGTATTGCCAGCCTCGCCGGCGTTTGAGGCGCCCCCGGAGGGCAAGCCGGCCGCGCCCGCTCCTCCCAGCTTCGCCGGCGTGCGGGGTGCGCCGGGGGCCCCCGACCAGCACGGTGCCGTCCTCCTGCGGGAAGAACCCCACCGGGTTGGCCTGCGGCTGCCCGGCCGCGTCCACCGTCGCCAGCCGCCCCAGGTACTGCGATCACAGATAGGCGATTTCCGATGCGCTGAACCCCGCGAAATCCCTCATGGGACCAGGGTCACAGCCCGCCAGGCCCCCCGCATCGGCCACCCGCCCTAGGTCTCTAGCCCCCCGCCACCACCACCCCCAGCCACGCCCCCATCACCAGCAGGCACGCGAACAGCTCCACCAGGACGCTCGTCCCCACCGCCCGCATCACCGCCCGCAGCGAGGTCACGGCCTCCCCGTGGGTGCCCAGGCGGTGGCGTTCGCACAGGTAGATGCCGCCCATGAACCCCGGTACCGCGCCCAGCACGGGGACCAGGACGAAGCCGAGGAGGGCGCCCGTACCGGCGTACACCGCCATCCGCCGCGTGACGCCCACGCCGCGCAGCCGTCGCGGCGGCAGCTGCCACTTCACCACCTGCACCACCAGCAGCAGCGCCGTCGCCGAGACCAGCAGCGACCACGCCGGGGCGGTCCGCTCGTGCATCGCCCACCACAGCACGCCCGCCCAGACCAGCAGGGTCCCGGGGACACCCGGAACCAGGACCCCGAGCACCCCGAGCAGCAGCACCAGGCCCACCAGGAGCAGCTGCGGCACATCCATCTGATCAGCGTGACCGACCAGCCGCTATCGGGCCACCCAGCCCCGTTCACGCGCGTGCCAGCCCAGCTGCATCCGGGTCGTGACCCCGGCCGTCTCCATCAGCCCCTTGACCCGGCGCTGCACCGTCCGCAGCCCCAGCTCCAGGTGCTTCGCCACGCTCGCGTCGGTCATCCCCACCAGCAGCAGCGAGAGGATCTCCAGATCCGTGGCGTCCGGCCCGTCGTCCGACTCCTCCAGCGTCCCGGCCGCCCCCAGCCGCAGCGGCAGCGCCTCCCGCCACACCGCCTCGAAGAGCCCCATCAGGGACTCCAGCAGCCCCGAGGCGTGGACGACCAGTGCCGCCGGTTCCGCGGTCCGGGCCGTCAACGGCACCATCGCGAGGCTCCGGTCCGCGATCACCAGCTTCGTCGGCACCTGCCCCGTCACCCGGATCCGCTCGCCCCGGCCCAGCGCCGTCGACGCCTCCCGCAGCCCGCTCGGCAGGCTCAGCACCTCCCGCTCCAGCACCACCCGGTAGTCGACCCCGCGGACGGTGGCCCGTTCCTCCGCCTCGTTCTCCGAGCCCTTCATCACCTGCGGCCGCCCGGTGACCAGCGCGCACACCTCCTCCACCGCGCCCAGCTGGAGCTGCACGAAGCGGTGCGCCACCGCACTCGCGCCCGTCACCACCTCGACCAGGTCGTGCACGGCCGGTTCCGCCGCCTCCGCCCGGTACTCCTCGGCCAGCAGCACCGCCGCCAGCTCCGCCTGCTCCAGCTCGTGCCGCTGCTGGGTCAGCAGCGCCCCCAGCGCCACCCCGGGCGGCGCGGCCACCCAGCGGCCGGGGCGGGCCGAGGACTGCGCGGCCAGGCCCTGGCGCTCCAGGTGCCGCAGCGCCCGTTCCGTCTGCGGCAGCGGCAGGGTCAGCCGGTGCGCGAGGTCCGGCACCTCCGCCGCTCCCAGCGCCACCAGCGCCCTGTACGCCGACTCCTGCCCCTCGTCCAGGCCTATGGCACCCAGCAACCCGTCCACCCCGCTCTCCACCCGGTCCCTGGCCACCCGGTTCTGGCGGGAAACGGCCACGGCGCATTCCCGCCGTGGACATCATCACCGCACCCACCGCCCCTCTGCCAGGGTGACGCCACCGCAGCACCAACATCCGCCGGTCATCAGCCCTTTGCGCGGCTTCTTTGCCGTGCAATGCGCCCGTTGGCCGGAATTCACCTGGGGAGAGCGATGCGCCCGATATCGCGCACGGCACTGGGGGCGGCCGCGGCCGCCGTCCTGGCCGCCACAGCCGTCGGAGCCTCGGCGGCGCAGCCGAGCGAGGCCGGGCCGGCGAAGAGACCGCTGACCGGCAGCGAGGCGGCGGCCCGGCAGGCCGCCGGACCGGTGACCGTCACCCTGGTCACCGGCGACAAGGTCCTGGTGTCCACGGACGCCACCGGGCGCACCGCGGCCACCGCGATGCCCCACGAGGACGGCGCCCAGCCCCTCGTGCAGACCCGGCAGTCCGGCAAGGACGTCTACGTCTACCCCGAGAGCGCGGTCAAGGCGCTCGCGGCGGGCACCGTCGACGAGGAACTCTTCAACGTCACGGGCCTCATCCGGCAAGGCTACGACGACGCGCACGCCAAGAAGCTCCCGCTGATCGCGGTCTATGACGGCCTCGACACGGCCCGCAGCGCCCCGGCCGCCCCGCGCGGCGCCGAGCGCTCGCTCGTCCTCCCCTCGATCGGCGCGGTCGCGCTCTCCGCCGACAAGGCGCAGGCGGCCACCTTCTGGTCCGACGTCACGGCCCGGTCCGCCGCCCGCACCCGCGGCGCCGGCGGCCTGAAGAAGCTGTGGCTCGACGGCAAGGTCCAGACGAACCTGGAGCGTTCGACCAAGCAGGTGGGCGCCCCCGCCGCGTGGGCCGCCGGATACGACGGCGCCGGCACCAAGGTCGCCATCCTCGACACCGGGGTGGACCTCGACCACCCCGACCTCAGGGGCCGCGTCGCCGCGTCGAAGAACTTCACCGACTCCGACACCGACGCCGACCGCCAGGGCCACGGCACCCACACCACCTCCACCGTCGGCGGCTCCGGCGCCGCCAGCGGCGGGGCCAAGAGGGGCGTCGCCCCGGGCACGCAGCTGCTCAGCGGCAAAGTGCTCAACGACGCGGGCTACGGCCAGGATTCGTGGATCATCGCGGGCATGGAATGGGCCGTCGAGAGCAAGGCCGACGTCGTCTCCATGAGCCTGGGCGACCCCTCCCAGACCGCCTGTGACGACCCGATGAGCGCCGCCGCCGAGAAGCTCGCGCAGAACAGCGGCACCCTCTTCGTCATCGCCGCCGGCAACGCCGGCCCCGGCAACAACACGGTCTCCTCGCCCGGTTGCGCGCCCAGCGTGCTGACCGTCGGCGCCGTCGACCGCGACGACACCACCGCCTCCTTCTCCAGCCGGGGCCCGGCCGGCCTCCCGCACACCCTCAAGCCCGAGATCGCCGCCCCCGGCGTCGGGATCTCCGCCGCCAACATGGGCGGCCGCGGGGTGTACGCGTACCAGTCCATGTCGGGTACCTCGATGGCCACCCCGCACGTCGCGGGCGCCGCGGCCATCGTCAAGCAGCGCCACCCCGACTGGACGTCCCAGCAGGTCAAGGCCGCGCTCGTCGGCTCCGCCGAGACCGGGATCCCCGGTGACGTCCGGGAGACCGGCGGCGGCCGCCTCGACGTGAAGCGGGCCATCGACACCACGGTCATCTCCGCCCCCGCCGTCCAGGGCGGCGCGTACAACTGGCCGCAGGACCGCAGCGACCGCACGAGCCTCGAGGTCCCGTACACCAACACGGGCAGCACGCCGGTCACCCTCCGACTCGGCGTGGAACACGTCACCGGCAATGACGGCTCGGCCGTCCGCGGCCCGGTCGCCCGGCTGGAGCGGCGCACCGTGACGGTCCCCGCCGGAGCCACCGTCACGGTGCCCCTGACCCTGGGCCCCTCGGCCTGCCTGGAACGGTCGCAGTACGGCGACGTCACCGGCCGGGTGATCGCCACCGGCCCCGGCGGCCTGCGCGTCTCGACCCCCTTCTCGCTGTACGTACAGCCCGAGACCGTCACCCTGCGCGTCAAGCTCATCGACCGCGCGGGCAGGCCCGCCGCCGGGCCGTCCTCACTCGACGTCATCGGCACCGACGACGCCAGCGGTGAACGCCGCTTCAACGACGGCTCCGCCGACCAGGTCTACCGGCTCCGCCCGGGCTCGTACTTCCTCTCCTCCTTCGTCGCCACCCCGGACGCGGGGGACGCGGGCGAGAACCCGATGCTCGACTCCCTCACCTATCTCGGGCGCCCCCAGGTCGAGTTGAAGAAGGACACCACGATCGTGCTGGACGCCCGCACCGCCGGGCGGCTCGCGATCGAGGCCGACCGGCCCACCGAAACCCGCGGCGCGACCCTCGCCTTCGCCCGCAGCTGGAACCCGAACTGGCTGCACGCCGGAACCGCCATGGGCGGCCGCACCCTGCGCGGGTTCTACGCGTCCGTCGACGGCCGCGCCACCGAGGGCGGCTTCGAGTTCGGCAGCTACTGGCGCCAGGCAGCGCCCCTGCTCGACGAACTGAAGGTGTCCGGCGGCCCGGCGCTGCCCCCCCTCACCGCCTCCACCGGCGCCGACAACCTCGACGGCCACGGCAGCGCCCCCCTCGTCGACGCGGGCAGCGGCACCCCCGCCGAACTGGCCGCGGCCGGCGCCCGGGGTGCGATCGTCCTCGTGAAGGCCGAGGGCGGCTCGCTGTACGACGTCGCGAACGACGCGAAGGCGGCCGGTGCCAAGGCCGTCCTCGCCCACCGCGACGCCCCCGGCCGCTGGACCGGCTTCACCGGCTACACCGGCGGCTCACTGCCCGCCCTGTCGCTGGAGACGGCCGAGGCCAAGGCGCTGCTCGCCCGGCTCGCGCAGGGCAAGGTCACGCTGACCTGGAAGGGCACGGCGAAGAGCCCCTACGTCTACAACCTCGCCCAGACCGAGCGGGGTTCCCTGCGGGGCGACCGGACCTACCGGGTGCGCGACCGCGACCTCGGGACCGTCCACTCGGCCTACCGCGCGATGGGCGCCGCCTCCGCGTACGTCGACCTGACCAGCGCCTACCGGCCGCTGGGCACCGCCGTCTACTTCGGCTCCCTGGACACCGTCGCGGTCCCGGGCGAGCGCACCGAGTACTACACCGCCGGGGACACCGCCTGGGACCACCTCGTCTCCAGCAGCTTCCCGTGGGGAGAGCTGATGACCGATCAGCAGCGCACCTACGCCAGGGGTTCCCAGCGCTCCGAAAGCTGGTACGACGGGGTCGTCGGCCCGGTCGGCGTGCGCGACACGGCGGGCAAGCCGGTGCTGGCCGCCGAGCGGCAGGGCAATCTGATCGGCTTCGCCTCCGCGATGTGGGGCGACGGCTCGCACTACGCGCTGCCGGGCTCCTTCGGCGACATCGGCGCGCTGGTGCTCCGGCGCGACGGCGTCGAGATCGGCAGCGGCTGGTACCCGAACTCCGGGGTCTTCGAGGTCCCGGCCGAAGCGGGTACGTACGAACTCACCCAGGACCTGGAGAAGATCGGCGGCCCCGCGCGGGACTGGCAGCGCTCGCAGGGCGTCCACACCACCTGGACCTTCCGCTCCGCGCTCGACGCCTCCGCCTACTCGACCGGCCTGCCGATCCTGTTCCCGGCGCTCACCCTCCCCGAGGACGGCATGAAGACCGTGGCCGCCGCGGCCGGGCAGCGGATCGGGCTCGGCGTCACCGGGCACGCGGGCTACGCGCCGGGCGCCCTCAAGAGCGCCAAGCTGTCCTACTCGTACGACAACGAGCACTGGACCGAGGCCGCGGTCGGCGAGCGGGGCGGCCGGTGGAGCGCGGTCGTGGACCACACGGGCGCCACCGGCAAGCCGGTCTCGCTGAAGGTCGAGCTGACCGACGCCAAGGGGGCCACCGTCACCCAGACGGTGGCACGCGCCTACGACGTCCGGTGATCCGTTCGACGTCTGACCTCGTCTGAGGGTCGGCTGGGGTCAAGGGCCCGCCGGGCAGTAGCCCGGCGGGCCCTTTTCCGCGCGTTCGGCGTTTTCCGCCGCCCCCGGCGGCCGACACTAGGGGCATGAGTCAGCAGGGGGACGCGGACAACTGGTGGCAGAAGCTGTACGAGGACCCGGCCGGGCCGGAGCCGGGGGCCGCCGGCCCCGCGGCCCCCGCCGATCCCGCCGACACGCTGGACAGCCGGTTCAGCTCGGCGTCGGTGCTGGTGCGGAAGCCGGACCGGGCCCCGCCGGACGGGCCCCTGGCTGCGCCGGCGGAAGCGCCGGTGGAAGCGCCGGTGGAGTCGCCGGTGGAGTCGCCGGTGGAGGAGACCGCGGCGCCGACCGGGTACGCGCTCGGAGACGTGGCGGTGCCGCCGGCGCCGCCTCCGCTGCCGCCCCTGCCCCCGCCCGTGCCCCCGGTGCCCGTGGTGCCCGCGCTGCCCGTGGTGCCGGAGCCGCGCCGGGCCGAACGGGAGCCCGCCGATCCGCGCCGACCCGCCGCACGGCCCGCGGTACCGGCCGCCGCACGGCCCGCGCCGCGCCCCGAGGTACGCCATCTGGGGGACCGGGCCCCGACGTACGCCGCCGAGCCGGGCCCGCTGCCCGTGGCGGACCCGGCCGCCCTCGACGCCCTGGTGCCCGACACCGTCCTGGAGGGGGCCCGGTACGGGACCTACACCCTGCGGGCCGCATCCGTGCGCGGGGACTCCGCCCGCTTCCGCGGCGAGAACCGGCGCGACGTGCTGCTCACCGCGCGCTTCGGGACCGGCGACGACGCCCTGGTGCTGATCGCCCTCGCGGGCGGGGGCAGGGGCGCGCCCGGCGCCCAGGACGCGGCCGCCGAGGTGTGCCGCTGGGTCGCCGCCGCCGTCGGGCGCAGCCAGGGGCGCCTCGGCGAGGACATCCGGGCCGGCAGGCGCGACGCCCTGCGCTCGGGCCTGCAACGCCTCACCGACCGGGGGTACGGGCGGCTGCGGGCCCGCGCCGCCGAGCTGGGGCTGCCCGAGGAGGGGTATACGGCCGGGCTGCGCGCGCTGCTCCTGCCGGTGGACCCGGAGTGCCGGACCCGGGTGTGCTTCGGCGCGGGGACCGGCGGGCTGTTCCGGCTGCGGGCCGGGCAGTGGGAGGACCTGGAGCCCGCTGGGAGGGCGGACGGGGCGTCGCCCGCCGCCGCGCGGGTGCCCGCGCCGGCGCCCGCGCCGGGGGAGAGCGTCCCGGCCGGATTCCGCTTCCGCGCCACGGTGGCCCGGCCGGGGGACACCCTGCTGCTCTGCTCCAGCGGCCTCGCGGAACCGATGCGCGAGGAGGCGTCCCTGCCCACCGAGCTGGCCGCCCGCTGGGCCGAGGGGGACCCGCCGGGCCTCGCCGCGTTCCTGGCGGACACCCAGCTCCGCCTCAAGGGGTACGCGGACGACCGGACGGCCGCCGCGGTCTGGGAGGCGTAACGGGTCCGCGGCCGGGCTCCGGGAGGCGTAACCGGTCCGGCCGTGCGTGGATGGGAGGCGCACACCGCATCGCCGGACCGGAAAGGGCGCCCCTTCCATGGCCAAGCAGAACGTGGCGGAGCAGTTCGTCGACATCCTCGTGCGCGCGGGAGTGCGCCGGATGTACGGAGTGGTCGGGGACAGCCTCAATCCGGTCGTGGACGCCATCCGCCGGACCGGCGACATCGAGTGGATCCAGGTCCGCCACGAGGAGACGGCCGCCTTCGCGGCGGGCGCCGAGGCCCAGCTCACCGGGCGGCTGGCCGCCTGCGCGGGCTCCTGCGGCCCCGGCAACCTCCACCTGATCAACGGGCTGTACGACGCCCACCGCTCGATGGCCCCCGTGCTCGCCCTCGCCTCACACATCCCCTCCAGCGAGATCGGCCTCGGCTACTTCCAGGAGACCCACCCCGACCAGCTCTTCCGCGAGTGCAGTCACTACAGCGAGATGATCTCCAACCCGAAGCAGATGCCGCGGCTGCTGCAGAGCGCCATCCAGCACGCCATCGGCCGCGGCGGGGTCAGCGTGGTCACCCTGCCCGGGGACATCGCCTCGCTGCCCGCGCCCGAACGCTCCATCGAGCACGCGCTGGTGACCGCCCGGCCGACGGTGCGGCCCGGCGACGGCGAGATCGACCAGCTGGTGCGGATGATCGACGAGGCCGGCAAGGTCACCCTGTTCTGCGGCAGCGGCACGGCCGGGGCGCACGCCGAGGTGATGGAGTTCGCAGGCCGGATCAAGTCGCCGGTCGGGCACGCCCTGCGCGGCAAGGAGTGGATTCAGTACGACAATCCCTACGACGTCGGCATGAGCGGGCTGCTCGGCTATGGCGCGGCATACGAGGCCACCCATGAGTGCGACCTGCTGATCCTGCTGGGCACCGACTTCCCCTACAACGCCTTCCTGCCCGACGACGTCAAGATCGTCCAGGTCGACGTGCGCCCCGAACACCTGGGCCGCCGCTCCAAGCTCGACCTCGCGGTCTGGGGCGACGTACGCGAGACGCTGCGCTGCCTGAACAGCCGGGTCCGGGTCAAGAGCGACCGCCGGTTCCTGGACCGGATGCTGAAGAAGCACGCGGACGCGCTGGAAGGCGTGGTCAAGGCGTACACGCGCAAGGTGGAGAAGCACACGCCGATCCATCCCGAGTACGTGGCCGCCGTGCTGGATGAACTCGCCGATGACGATGCGGTGTTCACCGTGGATACAGGCATGTGCAATGTGTGGGCCGCGCGCTATCTTTCCCCGAACGGCAGGCGGCGCATCATCGGCTCCTTCAGCCACGGTTCCATGGCCAACGCCCTCCCGCAGGCCATCGGGGCGCAGTTCATCGACCGGCGTCGTCAAGTGGTGTCCATGTCGGGCGACGGCGGTTTCTCGATGCTGATGGGAGATTTCCTCACCCTGGTGCAGTACGACCTCCCCGTCAAAGTGGTTCTCTTCAACAACTCATCCCTGGGCATGGTCGAGTTGGAGATGTTGGTTTCCGGCCTGCCGTCGTACGGAACCACGAACCACAACCCGGACTTCGCGGCGATCGCCCGCGCGGCGGGGGCGTACGGGGTGCGGGTGGAGAAGCCCAAGCAGCTCACGGCGGCTCTGAAGGACGCGTTCCGGCACAAGGGACCGGCTTTGGTGGACGTGGTGACCGACCCCAACGCCCTGTCGATCCCGCCGAGGATCAGTGCCGAAATGGTCACCGGTTTCGCACTTTCGGCCAGCAAGATCGTGCTCGACGGCGGCGTCGGCCGCATGATCCAGATGGCTCGATCCAACCTGCGCAACGTGCCGCGACCTTGAGCGGGAGGGGGCGGTCCGGAAGCCCTGGGGGCCTCCGGACCGCCCCTCCTTGAAGTGGGCTAGAGCTGCCCGCCCTTGATGGCGTCGACGAACCGAGTCCACTGGGCGTCGTCGACGAGGAGCGCGGGGCCGCCCGCGACCTTCGAGTCGCGGACGGGGACGGCGCCGGGGACCTGGCCCGCTGCCACCTCGACGCAGTTGTTCCCGCCGTCGCTGTAGCTGGACTTCGTCCAAGCGAGGCCGAGGGCAGATGAGTTCACCAAAGTGGTCATTTGTGCTCCTGCTTGATTCTTGCGGTGAGGTCGGCCGACTTGTCGAACGGGAGCGCGTGCGCTCTCAAGTGCTCGAATGCACTCCCGTACACCGACACATCGGCGGCATCCTCAACATACAGAGCGCTCGCCAGGTGCTCCACGAGGACCACGTCCAGGTCTGCGCTCTCGGGAAACCCGAGCACGGTGAAGGGCCCGCCCATCCCCGGGTGTGGTGCTGCGCTGAGCGGCAGGATCTGTATCGAGACGTGCGGAAGGTCCATGAGATCGAGCAGCCGCTGGCACTGGTCCCGCATCACGCCCGGTGCTCCCGTGACCGGCCGTAGCGCCGCCTCGTGGATGATCGCCCACACCTGTAGCGGCTCCGGACGGGACAGGACCGCCTGCCGCTGCTGCCGTACCTCCACGAGGGCGTTCACCTGATCGGGTGTCGACGACATGTTGATGGCCGTGATCGACGCGCGTGCGTACGCGGCTGTCTGCAGGAGCCCTGGGATCAGGAGCGTTTGATAGGAACGGAGGCTTTTCGCGTCCGCCTCCAGGCTGATCAGCTCCGCGTAAGCCGGCGAGATGATGTCGCGGTACGTCTGCCACCATCCACGGCGAGCACCGTGGTGGGCGAGGGCCTGGAGTACGTCACGCTTCGCGGCGTCGGTGACCGCGTAGAGGTCGAGAAGGCCGGTCAGTACGTCGGGCCTGACGCCGAGTCGGCCGCTCTCGATGCGCGACAGCCGTGGCTGGTCCAGGTCGTGGGGCGGCCGCCCCACGGCCGTCTCCGCCCGCTCCCTGAGCAGTTCGTTCACACGCCGGACGACGTCCTCGCCCCTCAGGCCGGACCGTTCCCGAAGGGCCCTCAGCTCGGACCCCAGACGGCCCAGTGCGTCAGTAGTGAGTGAGATCGAGTCGCTCTTTCCCCGGCGGCTGCCGAAGCCCGCGGCCGACTGCGACGTGTGCGCCGCACTGATGAAGCAGTGGCGGGTGCTGACCAATCCGCGCCTTCCCGCCTTCGACCCGTCAGCAGCGGTTGATGCGGCAGTCGAGATCAAGCGTCACCCGCACGCGGGGAAGTAGACGTGCCCGGCGTCGGCGGATACCGCTACACCGAAGACTTCCTGAACGAGCTCGAACGCGCCGTGGCAGCACGCGTACGGCGACGCGAGGAAGTCCTCATTCTGGACCGCGCGGGGAGACTCGCGCACGCCCTGGTGGCGGCTCTCGAAGGGACCGCTGGGGAACTCAAGGACCCGCCGTCGGTCGGTTGACCGGCCGGCCGTCGCGCGGAGGGGCGGCAGGGATGCCGTCGGTGAGGTCGGCCGGCATCCCTGACCGCTCCTGAACAAGCGAACACGCACGAGCGAAGAGTTCCGCCCCGCATCATGGGCGGAAAGCGTGACAACTCCTACGTACAAGAGGGGAATCAGCATGATTGACGACGGGAAGCACGGCGGACCGCCGCAGGACAAGCCGTGGACACCGCCTCCTACTCCGCCGAGCCCTGACGGCGACCGCCCCAAAGCGCAGTGACCGCGCTCAACCGGGCCGCGTGCCGCACGGCACTCGAGACCATGGCGTTACTCCGTGAGCCGTGGATGTCCGCAGCGTTCGACGCCGTGAACCGGGAGGCGTTCGTGCCTCCGACCGCGTGGCTGCCGGAGAGGGACCAGCAAGGTCTCTGGCGGTTCCTCGACCGTGACGCGGATCCAGGTGCCTGGAGCAATGCGGTATGGGACCCTCACCGGTCCATCGTCACGCAGCTCGACGACGGGGAGACCGCGCCGACCGGCGCGGCGGCCGGGGACTTCACGTCCTCCGTGTCCGCCCTGGACATCGTGCTGCGCAAGCTGCACCACCTGGAGTTGGGCAGCGCGGACAGAGTGCTGGAGATCGGGTATGCCTTCGGCTATCACACCACCCTGTTGTGCGAGCGGGTCGGCGCCGAGCGGGTCACGGCCGTCGAAGTGGATGAGGGGCTTGCCGCGTGGGGCGCCGAGAACCTCGAGGCCGCGGGCTACGCGCCGCACCTCGTGTGCGGTGACGGACTCGAAGGGGTTCCGGAACGGGCGCCCTTCGACCGAGTGATCAACACTGCCTCCGTCCGGAGAGTTCCCCAGAGGTGGGTTGAGCAGACGAGGGAAGGCGGCGTGATCCTCACGCCGTTCGGCACCGCGTACAGCAACGCGGGCCTGCTTCGGCTGACGGCGCGCGGTCGTCGGGCGACGGGCCATTTCGTGGGCAGCTCATCCTACATGTGGATCCGGGAGCATCGGCCGACCAACACGCTCCACGTCGACGGAGGGTCGCGCCGCAGGGCCTCGCCCATCCGTCCGGCGGAGGTGCTGGAGGGCGGATGGGAGCAGGACTTCGCCGTGGGGCTCCACGTCCCGGACGTGACGTGCTCGCATCGCGGAGAAGGGGAGGAGAGGGAGGTTCAGTTCGTCGACCTGACGGGCACGTCAGTGACGAGCGTCCGATACGGCGGCTGGTGGGAGCCCGATGCCGTCCGCGCGTGGGGGCCGCGTGATCTGTGGGCTGACGTCACGTCCGCGTACACGTGGTATCAGGAGCGAGGCCGCCCGCCCGTCACGGAGTTCGGTCTGACGGTCGACGAGCGGGGCCAAAGGGCGTGGCTCGGGCACAGCGGCAATCCGCTGCCCGCCCCGGCCGCTTGGAACCGGCGTACGAGGGAGCGATGTTCACCGCGGATACAGGCATGTGCAAGGTGAGGGCCGCGCGCTATCTTTCCCCGAACGGAAAGCGCGCGGGCCATCGGGGCGCGCCGCACCGACCGGCGGCGTCAAGAGGTGCCACTGTCGGCTGACGGCGGGTTCTCGATGCTGGTGGGAGTTTTCCTCCCCCTGGTGCAGTACGCGCCGCCCGTCAAAGTGGTGCTGTTCGACAACTCATCCTTGAGCAGGGCCGCATGGGAGATGTCGGTTTCCGGCCTGCTGTCGTACGGCGGCGTTCGCCGCGACCCGGACGCCGCGGCGAACGCCCGCGCGGCGGGGGCGTACGGGGTCCGGACGCAGGGGCCCGAACAGCTCACCGGGGCTCTGAAGGGCGCGTTCCGGCACGAGGGGCCCGCCCTGACGGGCGTGGTGAGCGACCTCGACGCCTTGTCGGACCCGCCGAGGACCGGTGCCGGAATGCTCACCGGATTCGCACTTTCGGCCAACAAGATCGTGCCCGGCGGGTCCGGGTGGCGGCGTGGGCGCCTTGATCCAGATGGCTCGATCCAACCTGCGCAACGTGCCGCGACCTTGAGCCCGAAGGAGTGCGGATTCTCACGGAGGGAAGAAGCCCTTCCGTAGGACTGTTCGAGAGCACCGCGGAATTCGGGATTGTGGATACGGAGGGCATCGCCGTGCGGGTGGGGGCGAACATCGGGAAACTGTCGAGAAGAGGGCGGCCTGTGCCGCGGGAACCGTCGTCCGTGGGCGACGCGAGCGCGGTCGACGGCCTGTCGGTCAGCCGCCGCGTGCGCCGGGCGGACCTGAAAGCGGTGGGCGAAGTACGCCGCAGTCTGAGGGAGTTACTCCGGCACCGCTGCCGGGCCGACACGGCCGATGTGGCGGAACTGCTCATCACCGAACTCGTGACCAACGCCCTCGTCCACACCGACCAGGGGGCCGAGGTGTCCGCCAGCCTCACCGCCACCCGGGTCCGGGTGGAAGTGCGGGACTACGCCGCCCGCCATCCCAGAACGTACGTACCGACCGCCGACGACGGTACGCACGGGCGGGGACTGGTGCTGGTGCAGGCCCTCGCCGACAGCTGGGGGGTGGACTCCCTGGGCGGTTCCCGGGGCAAGGTGGTGTGGTTCGAGCTCGATGACGGGGCCGACGCGGTCTGGGCGGCGGAACCGGCCTGAGCGCCGCGCGCCCCGGCCGGCCCTCGCCGCCCCGGTGGTACCGGCCCTCGCCGCCCCGGTGGCCGGTCAGCCGAACTGCTGCTCCAAGTCCTTCAGTTTGCGCTCGAGGGAATCGAGCCGGGGGATGGTCTGGGTGTCGTCCTCGGCGGTGAGGTCCACCGTCCGGGGCGCCGTCTCGACCGGATCCGGTCCGTTGACGGCCGTGAGCGAGGGCCTGCGCCGCAGCGGCAGCTGCCCCGCTTCGGACAGGGCCGGTTCCGCGCCGAGGGCCAGGGGCGAGCCCGTCGCCGTATCGGGGGTGGGGGCGATCTCCCGCTCCTCCAGGACGGCCTGCTCCATCCGGCGGCCCCGCGAACGGCCGAAGGCCCGGCTCTGCCGTCCCAGCGCCTTGATGCGGGCCCGGTCCAGCCGGTTCTGGTCCCGCCTGCGGTGACGGTCCTGTGCCTTCTCCCGCTTGTCCTCGCGGACTTCGTCGACGGCCTCGTCGAGGGTGCGTACGCCCTCCAGCAGCATCAGCGACCAGGCGCCGAAGGTCTCCCGCGGAGCCCGCAGCCAGCGCACGATCCGGATCTGTGGCAGCGGCCGCGGCACCAGGCCCTGTTCGCGCAGCGCCGCCCGGCGGGTCTGCTTCAGGGCGCGGTCGAAGAGGACCGCCGCGGACAGGGACATCCCGGAGAAGAACTGCGGGGCGCCGTCGTGCCCGAACCCCCGTGGCGCGTGCACCCAGTTGAACCAGGCCGCGGCGCCCGCGAAGAGCCACACCAGTATCCGCGACCCGAGGGCCGCGTCGCCGTGGCTGGCCTCGCGGACGGCGAGCACCGAGCAGAACATGGCGGCGCCGTCGAGGCCGAAGGGGACCAGGTACTCCCAGCCTCCGGAGAGGTTGAGGTTCTGCCGCCCGAAGCCGACCAGGCCGTGGAAGGAGAGCGCCGCCGCGACGGCTGCGCAGCAGAAGAGCAGGACGTACGAGGCGGTGCCGTAGACGGCCTCCTTGCGGCGGCGGCGGTCCTCGCTGCGTTCCCAGCTGTCCTCGGACTGGGCCTTCTCGCCCTCGCGCTTGCTCTTGGCCAGCACCGCCACTGCCGCAAGTACGCCCAGGATCAGCAGGCTGCCGGGCAGCAGCCAGTCCAGCGATATGTCGGTCAGTCTCATGCGGTGTCCCTTGCCTCGCGTATGCGCTTTCCGGGCGCCATAGTGGCGGATCGCGCGAGGGCCGCACCCGGGTTTCGGGGCAAGAGGACGCCAACGGGGGGCGGGGGGCGCCGGATAGGGTGTTGTAGGTCGAACTCCCGCTCGTACGAGGCTGATTGGGTTCGAATAACCCCACCCGAACGGGTGGCTTCACCGACGGCTTCACGCCGCGGCGGCCGCCGTCAGCCGGGTCACGCGGTCCGCGTCGCCGGTCCGGGGGCAGGTGACGCAGGTGTCGTCGGGGCGGATCGTGTAGAAGAGGCAGCAGCCGGCCCGGTCCCGCGTGGGCAGCCGCTCGCCCGCCGGACCGGTGAGCGTACGGAAGCCGCTGCCCGCGGTGTACGGGGCGATCGCGCCCGGCAGCAGCAGGTCCAGCTCGGCCATCGTGCGGCGTTCCTGCTCCTCGCCGAGCAGCTGCCCGACGTACCAGAGGCTTTCGACGACGTCGTCGGTCACCATGGCCCACAGTGCGCGGCGGCCGCGGCGCATCCGGGGGCCGAAGCCCTCCAGTACGGGCGTGAGGTGCTCGGCCACCGCCGCCCTCACCTCGGCGCGCAGCGCCTCCTCGTCGGGCACGACCCGGGCGTCGGGGAGTGCCGCGGCCGGGTCGCCGGGCAGGCACGCGAACTCCTGGACGCGCACGCTCATCCGGCCCTCGGTGCGGTGGAAGGCCACCTGGTCCGCGGGCAGTCGGGGCACGCGGCGCTCCAGCAGCCACGGCACGGTGATCAGCAGGCAGGCGGGCCACGCGTACCGGTGCAGGCCGAAGCCGGCGATCACGTCGGGGCGGGCCCGGTGGCCGTGGTCCCGCAGGACCTGGGCCTCGTCCCACGCGAGGAAGGTGTCCAGGGCGGGACCGCCGACGGCCAGTTCGTCCGCGCCGACCCAGCCCGTGCCCCGGGGGGAGGGCTCGTGGGGGGTGCGCCGGGTGACCCGCAGGGCGGGGTAGGCCTCGGTCAGGCGGGCGTAGGCGGTCGTGAGCGGGGGCGGGGGCGGGGGCGGGGGCGGGGGCGGGGGCGGGAGCATGGGGGACCACCGAATCGCGCGATCTCGACAAGAGGAAGACAGGTAAGCCTTACCTTATCTGATCTCGTGCGATCCGTATCGTCGGCGACCGCGCTCCGTCACCTATTCTCGGGAGGATTCGCGGACAGGGACCCGACCGGAGGAGGACCGCATGCAGGACACGGCCCGTGCCGCCGCCGGGGTGCCGGAGCAGGCGCGTACGGAGGGGGCGCGTACCCAGGGGGCGGCCGTGGCGCGGCCGCCGGTGCTGCGCCATTCCGTCCGGGGGCAGGTCCTCGACGCGCTGCGCGCCGCGCTGGTCGACGGCGCCCTCGTCCCCGGGGAGATCTATTCCGGGCCGGCGCTGGGGGAGCGCTTCGGGGTGTCGGCCACTCCGGTGCGCGAGGCGATGCAGCAGCTGGCGCTGGAGGGGGCCGTGGAGTGCCTCCCGAACCGGGGCTTCCGGGTGGTCACCCTGAGCCCGGGGGAGCTGGCCGAGCTGGCGGAGGTACGGGCGCTGCTCGAGGTCCCGGTGATGCTGGACCTGGTCCGCACGGCCGCCCCCGAGGCGTGGGCCGGGCTGCGGCCGCTGGCCGAGGCGGGGGTCGTGGCGGCGGAGGCGGGTGATCTGCCGGGGTACGCGGAGGCGGACCGGGCCTTTCACCGGGCGGTGCTGGGGCTGGCGGGCAACGGGCAGCTGATCCGGGTCGCGGACGAGGTGCACCGCCGGCTGCAGTGGGGCGCCCGCACCCGGCCCTCGCTGGCCCGCACCGACGCGGCGCAGCACGTGGCCCTCCTGGAAGCCCTGGCCGCTCCGGACCCCGCCGCGGCCCACACCCTGATCCAGGCCCACTTCGCCTGGCCCCCGCACTGACTGCCACTGCCCTCAATCGCCGGGCGGGCTGGTTGTGGCCGAGCCCCGTTCGTCGGGTGCCGCTGGGTGTGGCCTCCGGCGGGCCCTCAAGCGCCGGGCGGGCTGGTTTTGGCGGAGCCCACCCCCAGCCTCGCCGGCGTTTGAGGCGCGGGTCTGGGCGGAGCCCAGGTGGGGCGGAGCCCCCTGGTGTGGCCTCCGGCGGGCCCTCGAGCGCCGGGCGGGCTGGTTTTGGCGGAGCCCACCCCCAGCCTCGCCGGCGTTTGAGGCGCGGGTCTGGGCGGAGCCCAGGTGGGGCGGAGCCCCCTGGTGTGGCCTCCGGCGGGCCCTCAAACGCCGGGCGGGCTGGTTTTGGCGGAGCCCCGTGCGTCGGGTGCCGCCGGGTGTGGCCTCCGGCGGAACAGCCGGCCCAGCCGCGCCGTCAGGCGGCCGGGCTCAGGTGGGCGGCCAGCCAGGTGGGGATGCCGCCCAGGAGGCGGAAGAGGCGCAGGGCCTCGGCGCGCAGCCGGGCGGCCTCCGGCTCCGGCTCGGCCTCCGCGAGCGCGGCCAGCGCCGGCGCCGTACCCACCAGGAACCCCAGCTCCTCCCGGATCCGCAGGGACTCCGCGAACCCGTGCCGTGCCTCCGCCAGCTCCCCGTCCCGCAGCGCGAGCCCGGCCAGGTGACGCCAGGTGAACGACAGCAGCAGGGTGTCACCGTGCGCCGTGGCCCCCGCGTGCGCCCGCCGGTACGCGGGCTTGGCCGCCTGCGGGGAGTCGGCGAGGTGCTCCGCCACCAGCCCCCGCCGGAAGTCCAGCAGCGGCCGCGTCGGCGACCCCGGCGCCAGCAGCGCCGCGGCCCGCCCGAGGGCCGAGCGCGCCTCGTCGGCCCGGTCCCGGACCCCCAGCACGGTGGCCGCGTAGGCCAGTTGGCCGCGCTCGCAGGCGGCCGCGCCCCGCTCGTCGTCGTCCTGGGCCACCGCCTCGGCGGTCCGCAGCGCGTCCTCCGCCTCGGCCCAGCCCTGCCCGGTGAACAGGCACCGCTCGACCAGCAGCGCGGTGCGCTGCACGGCCGCCGGGGCACTGCCCGCGTGCGGATCCAGCAGGGCCGCCGCATCCGTCCAGCAACCCCGCGAGCGAAGCCGCCATATCGCCCGCTGGAGGGGATCGTCTCCCCCGGTCATACCGGCACCCGACATGGCGGTGTCCGCCACATTGCCCTCCCCAAAGCAACCAAGCAGCGCGCCGCCCGCGCCCTGGGGCGAAATGAGAGCACGGATCCGCATGATCGGCCAAGGGGTCGGGTGAACCTTTTCACAAAGTCCGGACACCTCGTCAGCCGCCCCCGGCGGCCCCGCGGACCCCCCGCCCGGGCCGCTGATCAGCTCATCCGCAGCGCCAGGAAGAAGTCCAGCTTGTCCTCCAGCCGCGAAAGATCGCGCGCCGTCAACTGCTCGATTCGCCCGACGCGGTACCGCAGCGTGTTGACGTGCAGGTGCAGCCGCGTCGCGCAGCGGGTCCAGGACCCGTCGCAGTCGAGGAAGGCCTCCAGGGTCGGGATCAGCTCCGCCCGGTGGCGCCGGTCGTAGTCCCGCAGCGGGTCGAGCAGCCGCGCGGTGAAGGCGCGGCGCACGTCGTCCGGGACGAACGGCAGCAGCAGCACGTGCGAGGCCAGCTCGTGGTGGCCCGCCGCGCAGACCCGGCCCGGCCGGGCGGCCGCGACCCGGCGGGCGTGCCGGGCCTCCTCCAGCGCCCCGCGCAGCCCCTCGGCGGAGTGCACCGCCGCGCTGACGCCCAGGGTGAGCCGCCCGTCGTCGGCCAGACCGGCCGCCAGGGGCTCCCGTACGGCCGTCAGGAGCGCGTCGGCGTGCAGGGCGGTGTCGGGGCCCTTGTCGGGCGCGGTCTCCCCGGAGTCCGCCGACAGGGCGGGCAGCGGTACGAGCGCGATCGCCTCGTCACCCGCATGGGCGACGGCGATCCGGTCCGAGGGCTCCGGGCCCGAGACGGACGGGTCGACCAGGATCTCCTCCAGCAGCGACTGGGCCACCGGGCCGCCGGGGATGTCCCCGCCGTCCCAGTCCACCCGGGCCACCACGACCTGCCAGTGCGGGGCGGCGCCCAGCCCGGGCAGCAGCACCGGAGCCGCGACCCGCAGCCGGGCCGCGATCTCGGCCGGCGGGGCACCCGTCTGGACGAGCTCCAGCACCTCCTGGGCGAGGCGCCGCCGGACCGTACGGGCGGCGTCGCGCCGCTCCCGCTCGACCGCGATCAGCTGGGTGACGCCCTGGAGCAGGTCCAGGCGCTCGGCGGGCCAGTCGCTCGCGTCCGCCTCGACGGCCAGCAGCCAGTCCGAGAGCACGCTCTCGCGGACGTCGCGCGCGGCGGGGCCGGGGCCGCGGCCGTGTCCCCTGATCGGGAAGAGCGAGTAGGTAATACCCTGGATGGAGATCCGGTGCGGGCCCCTTCGGCCGGTCCGGACCGCAGCCAGGTGTTCGCCGGCCAGCGCCGCGCAGATGCCGGGCGCCAGCGGCTCGCCCGCTCCGGCGATCTGCCTGCCGGTGGGGGACAGCACCCAGGCGCGCAGATCGAGGTCAGTGGTGAGCAGATCGAGCACCACATCGGGCCCACCCCCGGCGGGACCCGAGGTCATCAGCCGGCGATGGCGGTCCACGACGGCCGCGAGGTCCCCCGCGCGCTCGCCGGACACCTGCCGTACGACGTACTCGGTGATCGTGGCGAATGCAATGTCTTCGTTCACGGCGAACAACGGCAGACGATTGCGCCGACAGGCTGATACCAGATCGTCGGGGATGTCTCCCAGCTCGGCCTCGCCCGCCGCGAGCCCGGCCACTCCCGCGCCCGCGAGGATTCGTACGAACGGCTCGGAGTCGTCCGAATTTCGTCTCCAGGCCAGGCCGGTCAGGACGAGTTCACCTCCGGAGAGGTATCGGCTGGGATCCCTCAGGTCCGTGGTCATGACGCCCCGGACCGTCCGGTCGAGCTCTTCCTGGCCGCCCAGCAGCCGCAGCCCCAGCGCCTCGGTTTCCAGCAGTGCGCGCAGCCGCATGATGTCGCCGCCGATCTGTCTCGATGTTGCCGTTGGAAATCGGGCAGGTCAGTGCATCCTGCCTTTCATACGAATCTACAAGACGAGGGAGGCCGTCAGCCAACTCCTTCATGGTTTCGGTGACTGCACCCGGGGGACGCGCGGCTTGTGTACTGACTCCACACCGCGTTAACAGCACGTGAACGACCAGCGAGGTCTCCGGGCCCACTGGCTTGAAGTGATCGACACGATGAAGAAGAAGAGAGCCGCACATGGACTTCCTTCGCCCCGCCAGCTGGGAGGAGGCACTCGCCGCTAAGGCCGAGTACCCCTCAGCTGTGCCGATTGCGGGTGGCACCGATGTGATGGTCGAGATCAACTTCGACCACCGTCGGCCGGAGTACCTTCTGGACCTGAACCGCATCGGTCTCCTGCGGGAGTGGGAGGTCGGCGAGGATGTGGTCCGGCTCGGCGCTTCCGTCCCGTACACGCAGATCATGGAGAACCTCCGCACGGAGCTCCCCGGTCTCGCCCTCGCCTCGCACACGGTCGCGTCCCCGCAGATCCGTAACCGCGGCGGCGTCGGCGGCAACCTCGGCTGCGCCTCGCCGGCCGGTGACTCGCACCCCGCGCTGCTCGCGGCGGGCGCGCAGGTCGAGGTGGAGTCCGTACGCGGTTCCCGCCTCATCCCGATCGACGAGTTCTACACCGGTGTGAAGCGCAACGCGCTGGCCGCCGACGAGCTGATCAAGACCGTCCACATCGACAAGGCGGACGGCCCCCAGCAGTACTCCAAGGTCGGCTCCCGCAACGCGATGGTCATCGCGGTGTGCGCGTTCGGTCTGGCACTGCACCCGGAGACCCGCACGGTCCGCACCGGCATCGGATCGGCCGCGCCGACCCCGATCCGCGCCAAGGCCGCCGAGGAGTTCCTGAACGCCGCGCTCGAAGAGGGCGGTTTCTGGGAGTCCGGCAAGGTCATCACCCCGTCGATCGCCAAGCAGTTCGGTGACCTCGCCTCCGGCGCGGCCAACCCGATCGACGACGTCCGCGGCACGGCGAAGTACCGCCGTCACGCGGTCGGCATCATGGCTCGCCGCCAGCTCGTCTGGACCTGGGAGCAGTACCGCGGTACCGGAAACGGCCGCTCGCTTGAAGGGGCTGCGTAATCATGCGCGTCAATTTCACTGTCAACGGCCGGCCGCAGGAAGCCGACGACGTCTGGGAGGGCGAGTCCCTCCTCTACGTCCTGCGCGAGCGCATGGGCCTGCCGGGTTCGAAGAACGCGTGTGAGCAGGGCGAGTGCGGTTCCTGCACCGTCCGTCTCGACGGCGTGCCGGTCTGTTCCTGTCTGGTCGCGGCCGGTCAGGTCGAGGGCCGCGACGTCGTGACCGTCGAGGGCCTGGCGGAGTTCGCCAAGCAGCGCGAGGAGCACGGCCACGGCGGTGCCTGCGGCACCGGCGGCGGCTGCGGAAGCAAGGGCGGCGTCTCCCTGGACGCGGCCAAGCAGTGGTCCGCGAAGGGCAACGACTCGCAGACCGGCGAGGGCGTCGAGCTCTCCACCATCCAGCAGGCGTTCATCGACGCCGGCGCCGTCCAGTGCGGTTTCTGCACCCCGGGCCTCCTGGTCCAGGCCGACGCGCTGCTGGAGGAGAACTCCTCCCCGTCCGACCAGGACATCCGTGAGGCCCTGTCCGGCAACCTCTGCCGCTGCACGGGTTACGAGAAGATCCTCGACGCGGTCCGCCTCGCGGCCGCCCGTCAGGGAGAGGCGGTCTGACCATGGCTCAGAACACCCGCACCGTGCCCGCAGGCGCTCCGACGAACGTCAGCCAGAAGCACACCAAGGGCGGCATCGGCGAGTCCACGCTCCGCCCCGACGGCACCCTCAAGGTGACCGGCGAGTTCGCGTACTCCTCGGACATGTGGCACGAGGACATGCTGTGGGGCCAGACCCTGCGCAGCACCGTGGCCCACGCCGAGATCGTCTCCATCGACATCTCCGAGGCCCTGGCGATGCCGGGCGTCTACTCGGTCCTGACGTACGACGACCTGCCCGCCGAGATGAAGAACTACGGCCTGGAGATCCAGGACACGCCGGTCCTCGCCAACGGCCGGGTACGTCACCACGGTGAGCCGGTCGCCCTCGTGGCCGCCGACCACCCGGAGACCGCCCGCCGCGCGGCCGCCAAGATCAAGATCGACTACAAGGAGCTGCCGCTCGTCACGGACGAGGCGTCCGCCCTCGCCCCCGGCGCGCCGCTGATCCACGAGGGCCGCGACGACCACCACATCGGTCACGTCCCGCACCCGAACATCGTGCACCGCCAGCCGATCATCCGCGGCAACGTGGAAGAGGCCCGCAAGCGCGCCGACGTCATCGTCGAGGGCGAGTACACCTTCGGCATGCAGGACCAGGCCTTCCTCGGCCCGGAGTCCGGCCTGGCCGTGCCGTCCGAGGACGGCGGTGTCGAGCTGTACGTCGCCACCCAGTGGCTGCACTCGGACCTCGGGCAGATCGCCCCGGTCCTGGGGCTGCCGCCGGAGAAGGTCCGCATGACGCTCTCGGGCGTCGGCGGTGCCTTCGGCGGCCGCGAGGACATCTCGATGCAGATCCACGCCTGCCTGCTGGCCCTTGCCACGAACAAGCCGGTCAAGATCGTCTACAACCGGTTCGAGTCCTTCTTCGGCCACGTGCACCGCCACCCGGCTAAGCTCTACTACGAGCACGGCGCGACCAAGGACGGCAAGCTCACGCACATGAAGTGCAGAATCGTCCTGGACGGCGGCGCCTACGCGTCCGCTTCCCCGGCGGTCGTGGGCAACGCCTCCTCCCTCTCGGTGGGTCCGTACGTCCTGGAGGACGTCGACATCGAGGCGATCGCGCTCTACACGAACAACCCGCCCTGTGGCGCGATGCGCGGCTTCGGCGCCGTCCAGGCCTGCTTCGCCTACGAGGCCCAGATGGACAAGCTCGCGGCGAAGCTGGGCATGGACCCGGTCGAATTCCGCCAGCTGAACGCCATGGAGATGGGCACGGTCATGCCGACCGGCCAGGTCGTGGACGCCCCGGCGCCCGTCGCCGAGCTGCTGCGCCGGGTCAAGGCCCGCCCGCTGCCGCCCGAGCGCCAGTGGGAGACCGCCGGCGAGGGCGCGGACGTCCGCGCGCTGCCCGGTGGCCTCTCCAACACCACCCATGGCGAGGGCGTCGTCCGCGGCGTCGGCTATGCGGTCGGCATCAAGAACGTCGGCTTCTCCGAGGGCTTCGACGACTACTCGACCGCCCGCGTGCGGCTCGAGGTCATCAACGGCGAGGCCGTCGCGATGGTCCACACGGCCATGGCGGAGGTCGGCCAGGGCGGCATCACCGTCCACGCGCAGATCGCCCGTACCGAGCTGGGCGTCACGCAGGTGACGATCCACCCGGCCGACACGCAGGTCGGCTCCGCCGGTTCCACGTCCGCCTCGCGGCAGACGTACATGACCGGTGGCGCGGTGAAGAACACCTGTGAGGCCGTCCGCGAGGCGCTCCTGGAGATCGGCCGCCGCAAGAACGGCTCCTACCACCCCGCGTGGGCCACCGCCGAGCTGCTGCTCGAAGGCGGCAAGGTCGTCACCGACGGCGGCGAGGTCCTCGGGGACATCGCCGAGATCCTCGAGGACGAGGCCATCGACCTCGAGCTCGAGTACCGCCACCACCCGACCGTCCCCTTCGACCTGGTCACCGGCCAGGGCAACGGACACGTCCAGTACACCTTCGCCGCGCACCGCGCGGTGGTGGAGGTGGACACCGAGCTGGGCCTGGTCAAGGTCGTCGAGCTGGCGACCGCCCAGGACGTCGGCAAGGCGCTGAACATGCTCTCCGTGGTCGGCCAGATCCAGGGTGGCACCACCCAGGGCCTGGGCGTCGCGATCATGGAAGAGATCATCGTCGACCCGAAGACCGCGAAGGTGCGCAACCCCTCCTTCACGGACTACCTGATCCCGACCATCCTCGACACCCCGACCATCCCGGTCGACGTGCTCGAGCTGGCCGACCCGAAGGCCCCCTACGGCCTGCGCGGTATGGGAGAGGCCCCGACCCTCTCGTCCACCCCGGCCGTCATCGCGGCGATCCGGGCGGCGACCGGTCTGGAGATCAACAAGACCCCGATCCGTCCCGAACTGCTGACCGGAACCCTCTAGGGATCTCCGGTCCCCCCGGGACCCGAAGCTCTCCGGGCGGTGTGACACGGGAACGTCACACTTGCCAGTCGCACCGCCCGGAGTACGAAGTGCCCGCACCGCTCGCGGTTCGCTTCAACGGCAGTACCAGCAGTACCAGCAGTAACGCCACTAACCGCAGCACCAGCAGTACCCGTAGCACCAGCAGTACCAGTGGTTACGAAGTAGCAGCGGTAAAAGCAGCTCATTTGCTTCGTCTCGGGCCGTCCCCCGGGTCGTGCAGCCAAACGCACCATCCCAAATCCCGCGTCTCCAATCTTCATGCGGGTGCCCCTTTGAACCTTGGGAGTTAGGCACCATGACCCAGTCGTCTGTGGAGCCCAAGACCACCGCGGAAGAGGCCGGCGACGGCTCTCTCACCCCCGCCGGGCGTTCTTGGCTCGACCGGTACTTTCACATAACGCACCGAGGATCCACCGTCTCGCGAGAAGTGCGCGGCGGCGTCACCACCTTCATGGCGATGGCGTACATCCTCCTGCTGAACCCCCTCATCCTCTCGGGTAAGGACGTCGCAGGCGACACCCTGAGCCAGAAGGCACTGATCACGGCCACGGCCTTCGCCGCCGCCCTGACCACGCTGCTGATGGGCTTCATCGGCAAGGTGCCCCTGGCCCTCGCCGCCGGACTCTCCGTGTCCGGTGTTCTTTCCTCGCAGGTCGTCCCGCACATGACCTGGCCGCAGGCCATGGGCATGTGTGTGATGTACGGCGTGGTGATCATGCTCCTGGTCGTCACCGGCCTGCGAGAGATGATCATGAACGCGATCCCCCTCGCGCTCAAGCACGCCATCACCATGGGCATCGGCATGTTCGTCGCCCTGATCGGCCTCGTGAAGGCCGGCTTCGTGGGCCACGGCTCCGAATTCGGTCCCCCCGTGAGCCTGGGCGCGACCGGCGAACTCGCCGGCTGGCCCGTCCTGATCTTCGCCGTCACCCTGCTCACCATCTTCATGCTGCAGGCACGCAAGGTGCCCGGCGCGATCCTGATCGGCATCGTCTCCGGAACCGTCGTCGCCGTCATCCTCAACGCCGTGGCGGACATCGACCCCAAGGCCTGGCGCAGTGGCGCCCCGGAGCTGAGCGGTTCCGCGGTCTCCATGCCGGACTTCTCGCTCTTCGGCAAGGTCGAGTTCGGCGGCTGGGGCGACGTCGGCGTGATGACGGTCGGCATGATCGTCTTCACCCTGGTGCTGGCCGGCTTCTTCGACGCGATGGCCACCATCATCGGCGTCGGCACCGAGGCCAAGCTGGCCGATGACAAGGGCCGCATGCCGGGCCTGTCGAAGGCGCTCTTCATCGACGGTGCCGGCGGCGCCATCGGCGGCATCGCGGGCGGCTCCGGCCAGACCGTGTTCGTCGAGTCCGCGACCGGTGTCGGCGAGGGTGCCCGTACGGGCTTCGCCTCCGTCATCTCGGGTCTGCTCTTCGCGGCCTGCCTCTTCTTCACCCCGATCACGCAGATCGTCCCGGGTGAGGTCGCCTCGGCCGCCCTGGTCGTCATCGGCGCGATGATGATGCAGAACGCCCGCCACGTGGACTGGTCCGACACGGCCACCGCGATCCCGGTCTTCCTGACCGTCGTGCTCATGCCCTTCACGTACTCGATCACCGCCGGTGTCGCCGCGGGTGTCATCTCGTACGTCGCCATCAAGGTGGCGCAGGGCAAGGCCCGCGAGATCGGTGGCTTCATGTGGGCGCTCACGGTGATCTTCGTGGTCTTCTACGCGCTGCACCCGATCGAGGGCTGGCTCGGCGTCAACTGAGCCGTCGAAGCCCGATGCCCGACTCCTGAAACCCTCCACGCCATCCCGTCACCGGACACCGAACCTCCGAGGAGGCCGCAATGCTGGACATCGCCGAAGAACTCAACCGGTGGGTCGAGCAGGGGCGTGACTTCGCCGTCGCCACCGTCGTGGCGGTCGGCGGGAGTGCGCCCCGGCAGCCCGGTGCGGCCCTCGCCGTCGATGGCGAGGGCACCGCGATCGGTTCGGTCTCCGGTGGGTGCGTGGAGGGCGCGGTGTACGAGCTGTGCCGGCAGGCGCTGGAGGACGGCGAGACCGTCCGGGAGCGCTTCGGGTACAGCGATGACGATGCCTTCGCCGTGGGTCTGACCTGCGGCGGAATCATCGACATCCTGGTCACCCCGCTGCCCGTGGACTCTCCCGCCCGCGCCGTGTTCGAGGCGGCGCTGGCCGCCGCGGCGCAGGGCGAGGCGGCCGCGGTCGCCCGGATCGCCGACGGCCCGGCCGAGCTGATGGGCCGCGCGATCCTGGTCCGTACCGAGGGCCCGCACGAAGGCAGCCTGGGCGGACACCCCGAGCTGGACCGCACGGTGGCCGAGGAGGCCCGCGCGATGCTGGACGCGGGCCGGACCGGAACCCTGGAGATGGGCGCGGACGGACGGCTCTGCGGCCGCCCGATCACCGTCCTGGTGGAGTCGAGCGTGCCGCCGCCGCGGATGATCGTGTTCGGGGCGATCGATTTCGCGTCGGCGCTGGTGCGGGTCGGGAAGTTCCTGGGGTACCG